>JACZUZ010000407.1 GCA_022572905.1 Candidatus Zixiibacteriota bacterium
CCCAGTGTTAGAGTCAGTAAAGCTCACATCAAAAAGCCAGCTTACCGTGCCACTCGTCTGACTGACCCAGTTAGCGCCACCGTCGGTGGTCCGAACTATCGTGCCATCGACGCCAACCGCCGTGCCGGTATTCGCATCGGTAAAACTTACACCCCAAAGAGAATTCGCCGTTCCGCTTGATTGGATTACCCATGTAGCGCCTCCGTCGGTCGTTCGCAGGATTATGCCGTTCCCGCCAACCGCCGTGCCGGTATTCGCATCGGTAAAGCTAACGCACTGAAGAGTGTTACTCGTGCCGCTTGTTTGACTTACCCAAGTAGCGCCGCCATCCGTTGTTCGCAGAATCGTGCCGCTATTTCCAACCACCGCACCAGTATTTGCGTCTGAAAAATCTACGCTTTGAAGCCAAGTTGATGTTCCACTTGTCTGGCCGACCCAGGTAGCCCCGCCGTCGATTGTCCGCAGGACTATGCCGTTACGCCCGACAGACGTACCGGTATTGGCGTCGCTAAAGCTAACGGCATAAAGAACACTTGTGGCGCCTATACTCTTGCTCACCCAGGTCGCGCCACCGTCGGTTGTGCGCAAAATTGCGCCATCATCCGCGACGGCAACTCCAGAGTTCACAGTGGCGAAACTAACGCCGAGTAGAATCTTTGCTGTGCCACTACTCTGGCTCACCCAATTAGCGCCGCCGTCCGTTGTCCGCAGAATAGCGCCGTTATCTCCGATTGCCACTGCGCTATCGGCGCTGATAGAGCTAACACTTCTAAGATTTCTAATCGTGCCGCTAGTCTGACTGGCCCAGTTTGCGCCGCCATCGGTTGTGCGCAAAATTACGCCGTCCTCTCCAACCGCAAAACCGAGACTCGCACTGGAGAAGCTGACACCGAAAAGAATCTTTGATGTCCCGCTTGTTTTGTTGACCCAGTTGGCGCCCCCATCTGTCGTACGCACAATGACTCCGCCAAATCCGACCACCGTTCCCGTATTCGCATCGCTAAAGCTAACGGCGCGAAAAGAAAAGGGCGTACCGCTTGTCTGGCTGAGCCAGGTGGCGCCGCCGTCTGTTGTCCGCAAAATCGTGCCATTTAACCCAACTGCAGTTCCTGAATTCGCGTCGCCAAAGCTGACACCGAATAGATCCTGCGTCGTGCCGCTTGACTGGCTGACCCAGGTTTCTCCGCCATTAATCGTCCGCAAGATCGCGCCATTGCTACCGACGGCAATTCCGGTATTCGAATCGGCAAGACTGACACCAAAAAGAAAATTTATCGTGCCGCTCTTCTGATTGACCCAGGTAGCGCCGCCGTCAGTTGTTCGCAAAATAACGCCAGCGTCTCCTACGGCAATTCCGATATCCTCATTGCCAAAGCTAACACTGTTTAATCCATGAGCCGCCCGCGGCAAAGGGTTCTGCAAAAACCATCCGCTCTTTTGGACCGGGTCGCCATCTGTACCAGTCGGCGCTTCTCCGTTACAAGTCGTTAACGCAAGTAAGGCCAATATTCCTGCCAGCGCCCGCAGACATTGATGTGTGGTAGAACAATGGAACATTGTTGTTTTCGTCATGGTTTCGGCTTCCTGCCAGATAAACAATACAGTCAACTGAATATATAGCCTGGACCAAACCGGTCAAGCGGGATTTCGTTGTGTGAAAGTGGATACAGCAGGAAAAGGAAGGACGAGTCAGGCCGCGAAACCATATTGGCCCGGCCCAAGAGCATTAGAGCAGATGATATCTTTTTCTTAAAATCCATTCGGCGCCAAGCGCGATCACAAAAAGCGCCAGAAGTCGCCAGTTGTCGCGCAGAGGAATATCAAAGGCCATGTTCAAAGATTTCTTTTCGCCAGAGAAGTATTCTCCGATTTCGGCGCCCTCTGACAAATGAAAATATTTGCCGGATGTTTCTCTGGCGAGTCCGCGTAGCGCCGAGAAATCCGGGTTTAAGCGGCGTTCCTCAAGAGAATACGGCGTGACCTCTATTGTTCCCGTCTCGGACTTCAAGAAAGCTCCTTCGCGACGCAATTGTCCCTGATAGGTGTAAGTTCCGGGGGTGACTCCCTCGAAAACTGCTCTAAACCTGCCGTCAGCGATTTCCTTCAGAGTAGAAAATGCGGTGTCGCTTTTGTCTTTGTTAATGAGTTCTATTTCTCCGGTTACACCTTTGAGTGGTTTGTAGCCCTGATCATAGGCGGTGGCGCGAAAGCTGATCTTTTCACCGCGAGAAAAAACTTCACGCTCGGGAGAAATACGCACCGGGGCGAGATCATCAAGCGCTGTTAACCATTGCGCGCAACCGTCCACAAAGAGCATCAGTCGCAGTTCGGCGATTTGCGTTTCGGTAGATTGAAAGCCCATTCTCCACACCGGAGCGGCGCTCAGGCAGATCACCTTGCCGGGACCGAATCGACGCGCAGTCAGAATAGGAATTGGAGCGCCATTGTCAGTGGGGTAATTATATTCTGTTTCTCCGAGAACCAACGCCCCTTCGGCGATATTTGTTGTCGGTACAATTAATGTGAATGGCGGCGACTGCGCCCATGCTGATCTGATTTGATTAACTTCATCCACAATTCGCAAACCCGGATGAAGCAGATTGTCTTCTCTGGGGAAAAGCTGGGACGGCGCCGGAAGCGTAATCATTGGGGCGCTATTACTCATT
>JACZUZ010000032.1 GCA_022572905.1 Candidatus Zixiibacteriota bacterium
GGCGAGGGAAATGATTTTCATAAACTGTTTATCGCGGAGCTCTCTGGCCACCGGCCCGAAAATACGCGTTCCGCGCGGCTCGTTGTTCTCGCTAATAATCACCGCCGCGTTATCAGAGAAACGGATCAATGAGCCGTCTTTGCGGCGAATTTCCTTCTTAGTGCGAACAATAACAGCGCGACACACTTCAGATTTTTTTACAGTTCCTCCGGGAATGGCGTCTTTTACGGCAACTATCACAATATCACCAATCCTGGCGTAACGTTTTCGCGTTCCTCCCAGAATGCGGAAGCATAGCGCTTTGCGCGCGCCTGAATTGTCGGCGACTATTAGCATTGTGTTTTCTTGTATCATCGTTTTAGACTATCCCTGCGATATTCTTAAGATTATTACTTACGGGCGCTCTTTGTCGTTTCCTATTTGGCTTTCTCCAGCACTTCTGTTAAACGCCAGCGCTTCAACTTGGAGAGCGGCCGGGTTTCCACAACTTTTACTTTGTCGCCAACGCCGGCTTTCCCTTCTTCGTCATGCGCATATAATTTTGATGTGGCGGAGACAATCTTGCCGTAGAGCGGGTGCTTGAAGCGTCTTTCGAGCTTGACCACTATTGTCTTGCTCATTTTGTCAGAGACGACAATGCCTTCTCTGGTTTTTCTGCGCCCGCGAATTATTGGTCTCGCTTCGGCTGTTTCTTTATTAACTGTGGCCGTCATTAATTTCTCCTAAAGAAGTGAGTCAGATTTGATCTCGTAAGATCGCGCTTTCTTGAGCTACGCCTTTTTTTCTTTCTTGTCTGAATCACCAAGAACGCTCACTCTTGTGTCTGTTATTGTGCGGATTCCGCGCCTGTCTTCAGTAACAATTGTCGCAATACGCGCTAGCTCTCTTCTTATTAAGCGCAAGCGCAGAGGATTATCCAGAGGTTTCATTGTCCTGCGCATTTGCAGGTTAAACATCTCCTCTTTGAGATCTCTTTCGCGATGTTCCAGTTCGTCCCTGGTATAGTCTCTTAGCGACGATATTTTCAACCTAGCGCCCCTTCATCTTCCATGCGACTGACAAAGCGTGTTTTCATCGGCAATTTGTTTGAAGCGAGCCTGAACGCTTCGCGCGCCGTACTCTCATCGACTCCCTGAACTTCAAAGAGAATCCTTCCCGGCTTAATCACCGCCACCCAATATTCGGGCGCCCCTTTTCCCTTACCCATGCGTGTTTCGGCAGGCTTTTGGGTTATCGGCTTGTCCGGGAATATACGAATCCAAACTTTTCCACCACGCTTGATATGCCTCGTCAACGCCACACGAGCGGCCTCGATTTGCCGATTGCTCATCCAGGCGGCCTCAAGTGATTTCAGTCCATATTCACCGAATGCCACGGTTGAACCCCTATAGGCTTTTCCGCGACGATTTCCGCGCTGTGTTTTGCGGAACTTTACTTTCTTCGGCATTAACATAATCGTTATATCCTGCTCTTAAGTCAGGCCTGCTAGTTTTGGCGCTTTCCGGTGTCACCCGATGGTTTTCCGCCGCCCTCAGACCCACTTTTGGAAGCGTCTCTTGAGGGTTCTCTCGAACTATCTCTTGGACCATCACCGGGTCCACCCGGACCTCTTTTTGGTCCGCGTCGCACTCTGCCACGCACACGCGTTGAACGGCGACGGCTGTCGTCTCCGCCCCGTCGACGTCCTTTGCGGTCAGCCATGGCCGCTAATTCGGGGCTCATTTGCGAGTCGCTTTTCTCATCCTTATCAGAAAAATCGCCGCGATCCATAATTTCGCCTTTGCAAATCCAAACCTTGACACCGATAGCCCCATAAGTTGTTCTGGATGTCGAGCTCGCGTAATCTATGTCGCTACGCAACGTGTGCAACGGTACTCTGCCTTCGTGATATTTTTCCGTCCGCGCAATTTCCGCGCCGGCCAGACGCCCCCCGCAAATAATTTTGATTCCCTGGGCTCCCATTTTCATTGTAGCGGCCAGCGCTCTTTTCATTGCGCGGCGATAAGCTACTCTTCCGCTGAGCTGCGACGCAATGGAATCCGCGACCAACTTCGCAGAAAGCTCCGGTCTTTTTACTTCGACGATATTGAGTGTAATATCTCTCTTCGTGAGTAGATGCAGCTCTTCGCGAAGTTTATCTACTTCGGCGCCTTTGCGGCCGATTACAATCCCGGGTCGTGACGTATGTATATCGACTGTGACTTTCCGGGGATCCCGCTTAATCCCAACCTTCGCCACGCTGGCGTTACTCAAGCGTGAGTTTACATAGCGTCTTATCTGCATGTCTTCAAAAAGGAAATCACTGAAATCGCGTCCTCTGGCAAACCACTTGCTATTCCAGGACTTATTCACGCCCAGCCTGAACCCTATGGGATGTGTTTTTTGACCCAAATTTATCCTTCTTTCTTATCCGAATCTTTTTTTGAACTCTTCGGATTCAGAGCGTTGGTGGCGCTGGCCTTGCCCTCTAATTTTTCTTTTTTAGCGCCGGCGCTTTTTTCAACAGATTTTTTAGATGTCATCTCAGAACTTTTCTTAGCCACTTTCTTTTTCATTCCAGCCGCAGATTTCTTCACAAAAGATTTCTTGGCAGAGGCTTTCTTTGCAGTAGACTTCTTGACGGAAGATTTCTTAGATCGCGCCATCTTCGCGGCATCCTTGGATTCCGCTTTTTTCTTTGCGCCACTCTTTTTCGAAATGGGCTCGTCGCCAACAGTTCCGCTCACTTCTACAGTTAGGTGACTGTAGCGAAGTTGCCTGCGGTTTGCGCGACCCATTGCCCGAAATTCCCAGCGAGGGGCTATAGGTCCGCGGTCGACCATCACATTGGTTACCGCCAGATCCTCCGGTCGAACCTTTCCGTGCCCGTAGTCGCCGCCCACAGCGTTTGCTACAGCGGACTTCAGCGTCTTGGCTACTACCAGCGCAAGTTTGCGCTTGGCCATAAAGTTCAAGAGATCAAGCGCTTCTTCGGCTTTGAGTCCGCGTATCATTCTGGCGACTTGACGAAGCTTTCTATCGCCAATTTGCAAGAAACGCGCTTTAGCGACTTTTTTAATCTGGGTAGCCATATATTAATATCTTGCTCAGTTAATTCTCTGAACTCTTCTCGTTACTTCTTCCTTAGCGCTGAACTTCTGTCGGCGAGTTTTCCGCTGTGTCCGCGGAATGTTCTGGTTGGCGAAAACTCACCGAGCTTGTGACCGACCATATTTTCAGTTACATAGATAGGGATAAATTTGATGCCGTTATGCACCGCAAAAGTATGCCCGATGAATTCCGGAGTGATAGTAGATCGACGAGACCAGGTCTTAATCACTTTCTTACTTCCGCCGTCATTCATAGCGGAAACCTTCTTCATCAAACTGAGATCCACAAAAGGACCCTTTTTTAGTGAGCGAGCCATCAGATATCTCCGTAAATTCTAATTCAAACCTAATTTTCTTTAAAATTAACACCAGTTACGCTTCGCGATCGCGCTTCAATTGCGGCGTAACCGATTATTAGTCTTTCTTTTTCTTCTTACGTCTCTCAACAATCATCTTCATCGATTTGCGCTTACTTCTAGTCTTGTATCCCTTGGTCGGCTTTCCCCAGGGCGTGCAGGGATGACGTCCGCCAGAGCTTCTTCCTTCGCCTCCGCCCATTGGATGATCAACCGGGTTCATCACCACGCCGCGCACCTTCGGCCTCTTTCCGCGCCATCGGTTCGCCCCGGCTTTTCCGATTACAATATTCTTGTGTTCGAGATTGCCGACCTGACCAACGGTGGCATAGCAGATTTCGGGAGTCATGCGCACTTCACCGGACGGCATTTTTAGAATCGCCATCCCATTTTCTCTCGCAACCAACTGAACAGATGCGCCAGCGCTACGAGCCATCTGCCCGCCCTTTCCGGGGCGCATTTCTATATTATGTGCGGTTGCGCCAAGCGGCATATTTACCAGCGGCAGAGAATTTCCGGGACGGTACTCGGCCGTGGGACCCGAAACGAGATTGTCGCCAACACCGACACCTAGCGGAGCCAGGATATAGCGCTTTTCACCATCGACATAGTGCAAAAGAGCGATATTGGCGCTGCGATTCGGATCATACTCAATCGACGCTACGCGCGCGGGAATGCCTATTTTGTCGCGCTTAAAATCTATTATGCGATAGAATCGCTTGTGCCCGCCCCCACGATGACGAGCGGTTACGCGCCCCTTATTATTACGCCCACCGCTCTTTTTGTTCGGTACGAGCAAAGAGCGCTCGGGCACGCTTGAGGTTATTTCCTCAAATCCTGGCGTAACCCTATAGCGAGTGGAAGGAGTATACGGTCTGTATGTTTTAAGCGCCATTTTTTATTTATTTCAAAATTTCGTTTACTGGTATTCGATTACTAGTATCCATGCTCTCTATACGCTTTCAAAATCTGCGATTACCTGGCCTTTTTTCAATTTTACTAATGCTTTTTTCCAGGTCGGAGTTTTACCAACGTTTCGCCCCATGCGTTTCGTTTTTCCAGCGACAATCATTGTTCGCACGCTGTCAACCTTCACCTTGAAAGCTTCTTCAACGGCTTTCTTTATCATCATCTTGTCGGCTTTGCGAGCCACTCGAAAAACGTACTTCTCCCCGCCCTCGCGAATGATAGTAGATTTCTCGGTCGTCAGATGAAGTTGTAAAACTCCTTTGATCATCAGGAAAAAACCTCCTCGGCTTTCTTGAGACCAGCCTTTGTAAAAAAGATCGTATCCGCATCTAGCGCCTCATATGCGTTCAATAGAGACGCCGAACGATAGCGCACGTTTGGTATGTTCCTCGCGGAAAGTTTGGCGTTGTCATTCACGCCTTCGTCCAAAATTAGCGCTTTCTTGTTTTCAAGACCCAAGCTCTTCAACATTTCCGCAAACGCCTTAGTTTTTACTTCACTGAAGGAAATCCCCTCCAGCGCCTTGATCCGTCCTTCCCGCGCTTTGTCCGAGAGAGCTGATTTCAGCGCAATCCGCTTTAGTCGCTTTGGAAAGTCATGTTTGAATGAGCGCGGCTTCGGACCGAAGATAATTCCGCCGCCTCTCCATAGGGGCGAGCGGCTGGTTCCGGCCCGGGCGCGGCCGGTTCCTTTCTGGCGCCAGGGTTTCTTGCCACCTCCCGACACTTCCGAACGGCCTTTTGTACTCGAAGTGCCCTGCCGTTGATTGGCCAAATAGTTTACAACGTACTGATGCACGACAGCGCTGTTTGGCTCATAGCCAAAGAGACTGGCGCTGAGGTTGCAGGTCCCCACTTCGGAACCGCTCTGATTGTAAACTTTCGCTGTTAGTTTGCCCATACTAATTTATTTCCTGACCCAGTGTCAGGCCACAAAACTTGCATTCTTCACTCGTGACGAACTTCGGAGTCTCAACACTGTTCCTTTTTTGCCCGGCGTAGCTCCCGAAAGCAGGATTATATTTTTTTCAGGCGTAACTCTGACTACCTGCAAACCGATCACGGTAACTTTCTCCGCCCCCATGTGACCGCCCATCCGTACGCCTTTGAAGACACGCGATGGATAAGAAGATTGTCCAATCGAACCGGGCGCTCTGAGTCTGTCGGACTGGCCGTGAGTTCGCTGACCACCCTTGAAACCATGGCGGCGCACAACTCCCTGAAACCCAAGCCCTTTTGACTGCGCCATTACATCCACAATATCGCCAATTTTGAACAAGTCCGCTGTGAGAGTGTCGCCTACTTTCAGCTCGTCTTCGTATTTGATCTCACATAGATTGCGAAGCGGCGCTACACCTGCTTTTTCAAACTGTCCGAGTTGCGCTTTGTTGAAGAGATTCTTCCGACGCTCGCCGAATCCTACCTGCGCCGCCACATAGCCATCCTTTTCCACATCACGAAGACTGACAACAACGTTGGGACCAGCTTCAATAACCGTAACCGGAATAGCTAATCCATCCTCACGGAAAATTCGGGACATGCCCAACTTTTTACAGATCAATTCTCTCATCACATCACTTGTCTATCTTATTCGTTAACGCAGATTGAAATCAGGTTTTGATTTCAACATCCACTCCCGCCGGCAAATCCAGTTTCATTAATGCGTCCACAGTTTGCGGCGTTGAATCATAGATTTCCAGCAAACGTTTGTGGATGCGGGTTTCAAATTGCTCCCGCGACTTCTTATCAACATGAGGAGACCGAAGAACGGTATAAACAGTGCGCTTTGTTGGCAGCGGAACAGGCCCGGCCACTTTTGCGCCCGTGCGGATCGCGGTTCGGGTTATTTCTTGCGCTGACTTATCGATCGAGAAATGATCGTAGGCCCGGAGTCTTATGCGAATCTTCTGAACGTCCATAACATTAATGTGTATCTACCTAATACGACTGGCCTTTACCAGCTCTTTCCGAATAACATGTTAAAGTTTACAAATCCACTGAAATATTCTATGGGCATATTCTGAATTACTCAATTATCTCCGTGACAACCCCGGCGCCGATAGTGCGGCCGCCTTCGCGAATCGCGAAGCGTAACTCTTTCTCCATCGCAATCGGAGCTATCAACTCAACATACATCTGAATATTGTCACCGGGCATAACCATCTCGACTCCGTCGGGAAGCTTAGTTATTCCCGTGACGTCGGTCGTTCTAAAATAGAACTGCGGACGATAACCAGTGAAAAACGGCGTGTGACGACCGCCCTCCTCCTTGTTCAAAATATAAACCTCACCTTTGAACTTTGTGTGAGGCTTAATCGAACCCGGCTCGGCCAATACCATACCCCGCTCCAAATCATCCTTGTCCATGCCGCGCAGAAGCAAACCAACATTGTCGCCAGCGCGACCTTCATCCAAAAGTTTGCGGAACATCTCAACACCGGTGCAAACCGTCTTCTTCGATTCACGCAAACCAACGCGTTCGATTTCCTCGCCAACTTTGACGATGCCACGATCAATACGACCGGTGCCGACTGTGCCGCGACCAGTAATCGAAAACACATCCTCAACAGGCATCAAAAATGGCTTGTCAATTTCTCGAACAGGCTCAGGAATATATTCATCAAGAGCCTTCATCAACTCCCTGATTGACTCGAACGACGGGTCGTCTTTGCTACCCTGAGACGCCGCCGTCATAGCCTGCAGCGCCGAACCGCGAATAACAGGAATATCATCACCCGGAAATTTGTACTGAGTCAAAAGCTCCCGAACTTCAAGCTCTACCAGATCGAGCAACTCCGGATCGTCAACCATGTCAACTTTGTTCATGTAAACGATCATATAAGGAACGCCGACCTGACGAGCCAACAAAATATGCTCGCGAGTCTGCGGCATCGGACCATCCGAAGCCGAAACGACCAGAACAGCGCCGTCCATCTGCGCCGCGCCGGTGATCATATTCTTCACATAATCGGCGTGACCGGGACAGTCGACATGAGCGTAATGGCGTTTGTCGGTCTCATACTCAACGTGAGCGGTGGCGATAGTAATACCGCGCTCGCGCTCCTCGGGAGCGTTGTCGATTGAATCGAATGAACGGATCTCGCCACTGCCCTGTTGCATGGCCTGAATCATGGTAATGGCGGCAGTGAGAGTGGTCTTGCCATGATCAACGTGGCCAATTGTGCCAACGTTTACATGGGGCTTGTTTCGAATGTATTTTTCCTTGGACATAATTCTTAAGCTCCTTAAGACTGGTAGCCAGTCCTCGCTAAAGACTGCTGACTCAAAATTTTACTTTTCATATTTTTCTGTGAATTACGCGCTACGCCACTCCTGTTTTTTCCAAAATTTTCTTGGACACTTCCGTTGGTGTGCGTTGGTATTTTCCGAAACTCATCGAGAAAACCGCTCGGCCCTGTGAAATATTTCTCAGGCTGGTGGCGTAGCCGAACATTTCGGCCAGCGGAGCCTCAACCTTAATATGCTGAACTTCGCCCTTGGCTTCAAGCGCCGTAATTCTGCCCCGACGGGAATTCAAATCACCGACAACATTTCCCACATACGCCTCCGGACAAACCACGGTTACGTCCATAATGGGCTCGAGCAAAATAGGGCCGGCCTTGCGCACCGCTTGCTGAATAGCCATCGAGCCGGCAATCTTGTAGGCCAGTTCAGATGAGTCAACGTCATGGGAGGAGCCGTCAATCAACTCAACATGAATTCCATTTACCTGATATCCCGCCAACGGCCCATTTTGCAGAGCCTCCTCTATTCCCTTGCGAACCGGGGTGATATACTCGCGCGGAATAGATCCCCCGACAATCTTGTCTTCGAATACGAAATTTGTTCCGTCGGTGGTCGGGCGCACTCGGATCACAGCGTGACCATACTGACCTCTTCCGCCAGATTGACGCACGAATCTTCCTTCGGCCTCGACTTCTTTGCTTATCGCCTCGCGATAGGAAACCTGCGGCCTGCCAATGTTCGCCTGCACTTTGAATTCGCGCAACATACGATCCACGAGAATTTCGAGATGTAACTCACCCATGCCGGAAATAATTGTCTGACCAGTTTCTTCATCTGTCTTCACACGGAAAGTTGGGTCCTCTTCGGCTAGTTTCTGAAGGGCCGCGGCCATTTTATCCATGTCAACTTTAGTCTTAGGCTCGATCGCGACATCAATAACAGGATCGGGGAAATCCATCTGCTCCAGCACAATTGGATGCTTGGGATCGCAGAGAGTATGCCCGGTTGTCGTTTTGCGCAACCCAACCACAGCCACGATTTCGCCTGCCGAAGCGCTCTTCACATCCTCGCGTTTGTTAGAATGCATTCGCAGAATTCTGGCGATACGCTCTTTTTGTCCGGTCGCAGGATTAAGCACGTAGCTACCCGCCTTAAGCGTTCCCGCGTAAATGCGCACATAAGCGAGCTTACCCACGAAGGGGTCTGTCGAAATTTTGAACGTCAGCGCGGTGAGCGGTTCGTTTTCATCCGCTTTGCGCGTTATTATTTGATCCGATCCGATTTTGTGTCCTTCAACCGGCTTCACGTCCAGCGGTGACGGCAAGAAATCAATTACGGCGTCGAGAAGTTTCTGCACGCCCTTGTTCTTGAATGCGGAGCCACATAGAACAGGAACCATGTCGCAGTTCACTGTTGCGGCCCGAACGGCATTGACTACCTCTATAGGCTGAATCGGCTCGTCATTTAGGAATTTTTCAAGAAGGTGGTCGTCGTATTCGGAAACCGCCTCGAGAAGCTTCTCCCGGTGCTTTGCGGCGCTCTCACGCATATCATCCGGGACAGGAAGATCATCGAAGGTCATGCCCTGCGACTCTTCATGATATACGCGAAAAGTGAAGTTAATCAGATCAACTATTCCGTTGAAAAAATCGCCAGCGCCTGACGGGATAGTGATTGGAATACAATTAGAGCCAAATCTTTCGTTCATTTCATCGACGGCGCCGAAGAAATCAGCCCCAACCCGATCCATTTTGTTGATGAAGGCGATCCGCGGAACGCCATAGCGATCAGCCTGGCGCCAGACTGTTTCAGATTGCGGCTCAACACCGCCGACTGCGCAGAAAAGCGCTACAGCGCCGTCCAAAACGCGCAATGAACGTTCGACTTCCACCGTAAAGTCTACGTGACCTGGGGTGTCTATAATATTTATTCTGTGGCCATTCCAGATCGCAGTGGTCGCAGCGGCCGTGATTGTAATGCCGCGCTCTTTTTCCTGCTCCATCCAGTCCATTGTAGCCGCGCCTTCATGCACCTCGCCCAGACGATGCACTTTGCCCGTGTAGTACAAAATGCGCTCGGTTACCGTCGTTTTCCCCGCGTCAATATGGGCCATGATGCCTATGTTGCGGGTTTTGGCTAATGAAAATTGAGCTGACATAAAAAATCCTCGGGCTACTATGGGGCTACTTACGGGCTACCCTGCGGTATTGCTGGCGATCTTAGATAAGATTCAAACTCGCCGTTTTGCGTTTTTAGTAAAACTGGGCGCTGGCTGGGAGATTGACAAGGCATCCGTTCGGAGCGTTCCGGATAAACCGGACCGTGACCGAGGTCATTAAGAACGATTTGTGGTTGTCAAAGAACAGAATCAGAGCCGCTATCTTGAGCGACCTTCCAATCAGCCGATACCACTACTATTTACTATGCGCGCCTCATTTCTTTGGTAATAATTCCCGTTCCTCCCTGTTTCAGCTGATTTCCTGTGCGAATCCTTCGCGAGTTACTACCTGCGCGCAATTATATTTCCGTTTTTCGACCTTACCATCTAAAGTGCGCGAAAGCCTTGTTGGCCTCGGCCATACGATGTGTGTCATCTTTTTTCTTTACAGCGGAGCCGTCGTTCTTGCTGGCGGCTAATAGTTCAAATGCGAGCCTCTCGGCCATAGTTTTTTCGGAGCGACCCTTCGCGAAACCGATAAGCCACCGCATAGCCAGCGCGCTTCTACGTTTCGGACGAACTTCGACCGGAACCTGATAAGTTGCGCCGCCAACCCTTCGCGAGCGCACTTCCAGAGAAGGCTTAACATTGCCCAGGCCTTTATGGAAAAGGTCGAGTCCTGATTCTTCACCACTTCGCTTCTCGAGTATGTCTATTGCGTCATAAAGAATACTTTCAGCCACCGAACGCTTTCCGCGACGATTTAGATAGCTGATAAACTGTTGGACCACCGCATCAC
>JACZUZ010000408.1 GCA_022572905.1 Candidatus Zixiibacteriota bacterium
TCCTGAAAGATTTCAGTCTGGTATTGGACTACCCGCGGAAATTCATATATTTCATCTCGCGCTAGGGCGAGCCTCCTCGCTCCAAGCTCTCTGGACCCCGGCGCGAGCGAACGGAAGGATCAATATGAAAACCATTATCAAGAGCGCCCATCGAAAAATCGGCCCGACCCAGATTTCACCGGCCTATGCGACGGTGTTTTTTGCGGTTGCACTGGCCATTTGTCTTTCATCAACGAGCATGGCCGCCGAGTTTGCATCAGCAAATCAACTGGGTGGCAGAATAGGAGCCTGGGTAAACGCAGGCGACGCGCCAGTTGAGGTAGGCGGAATTGACGGGCAGCGATTTTCAAACGCGAATATGTACGCTGAAGTATTCTATGGATGGCGCCTGAACAATGTTTTTGTGGGCGAGGCGTCAGCCGGCGTGTCGAATCGAAGCGATATCAGCTTTAGTGAAAGCGGTTCGGAATTGATTGGGAGCGTTAATGTATATCCCATTCAACTTTCAATGAAAATGTATCCAACCGGTTCGCGAAGTCTATTCGGGATTCACCTGTATTTTCAGGGCGGCGGCGGACTATATGTCGCGAGTCAAACGAGTCAAAGTATTTACACTATTTCGGGTGTGAGCCGTCGTAGCGCCACTGATTTTAATTTCCTCCTGGGAACCGGAATTGACATACCCGTCGGAGGTAGCGCCGCGCTGAATATGGCGGTAAAATATCACAAGATTTTCTATGGAGGCGAAGGATTCGCTGGACTAAATGATTATTCAGGCGTGCAAGCGACAATAGGAGCCGCTTACCTGATGCTAAAGTAATGCCCTTTTCAGGACGCTTTCTGCTTTTGGATCAAGGTTTAGCGCTAACGAAATAATTCACATATTGTAATTGGAACTAAGGTCTTTCGATTATGTGAAAAGCTTTCTTAGCGTGTGTCAAAGTCGCCTGAATCAGCGCAGCCCCGGTATTTCGCTCGCAAAAATTGACTCACCCACCCAAACTCTACGGAGATTGCCATGGCTGTCAAAATAGGAATTAATGGCTTTGGACGTATCGGTAAACTCGTATTACGAGCCAGCCGTGGAACAGATATAGAAGTCGTTGCGGTAAACGATCTCACCGAGCCCGCTACATTAGCGCACTTGCTCAAATATGATTCGCTTCATGGAGCTTATCCCGGCGATGTAACATACGACGACAAATCAATCACAGTTGAAGGCAAGAAAATTCTGGTTCTTTCTGAGCGAGATCCGGCCAACCTTAGATGGGGCGATCTGGGCGTTGACATTGTAGTCGAATCGACGGGACGCTTTACGTCGAAGGAATCCGTCGAAGGGCATATCAAGGCGGGCGCTAAGAAGGTTTTGATTTCCGCTCCGGCCAAAGGACATGACGGAACATTTGTCCCCGGAGTGAACGCTGACCAGTACGATCCAAAGAAGCATCATATTATCTCCATTGGCTCCTGCACCACCAACTGTCTGGCGCCCGTAGTTAAAATTGCGCTGGATAATTTTGGGATAGAAAACGGATTCATGACAACGATTCACGCCTATACGAATGACCAGAATATTCTGGACGCGCCTCATAAAGATCTGCGGCGCGCCAGAGGCGGCGCTATGTCGCTGATTCCCACCTCAACCGGGGCCGCCAAGGCCATTGCGCAGGTTATACCTGAAACCGCAGGTAAACTCGATGGTTGCGCGGTGCGGGCGCCAGTTCCCCTTGGGTCGCTGGTTGATCTGGCGCTTTTGCTTGGCAAGTCTGTCTCCAGAGATGAAATTAATGAAGTGTACAGGAACGCCGCGAATGGCGCTTATAAGGGTATACTAAGTTACTGCGTGGACCCGATAGTGTCATGCGATGTTATCGGTGATCCGCACAGTTCCATCTTTGATTCCGCGATGACAATGGCCAATGGCAAACTTGTGAAACTGTTCAGCTGGTATGATAACGAGTGGGGTTTCGCTAACAGGCTTGTGGAAACACTTCCGAGAATGCTCTAAACGCTCTGAGTTAAAGTTTCTCTTCAAGAAAACAATAAGGGAAATCAACTCGATCAATCAAGAATCTTTCAAGAAAATCTATCAAGTAAACATACAGCATGAAATCTTCCTCCCGCAAAAGCTTGTTCGTCGCCAACTGGAAAATGAACAAGACTCCGGATGAGGCCGCTCGCTATGTTGAAAGATTACATTCGAAAGTCGGTCAATCCGAAGCGGTTGATGTTTTCATAGCTCCGCCGTTCGTGGCGCTATACAGCGCAAATCGGGCTCTCCGCTGGAGTAAAATCAAACTAGCCGCGCAGGATATTTCTGAATTCGAATCCGGCGCGTACACGGGCGAAGTGTCGGCCGCCATGCTATTGGCTGCTGGTTGCCATGGGGTTATTATTGGCCATTCTGAGCGCAGGAGATTATTCGGAGACAGCGATGAGCGAGTGGGCCTGAAGGTCAATCGCGCCCTGCGTGATGGGCTTTTCCCAATTATTTGCATTGGTGAAACAGAGCGAGAGCGCGAAAAAGGCCAAACCGAGGAAGTATTATCGCGCCAGATCGCTGGCGCTCTTTCGGGATTTGGGGAAGAGAGGGAACTGCTTGAAAAGAGCGATTTTGCGCTGGCGTATGAGCCAGTCTGGGCCATAGGAACGGGCAAAGCCGCC
>JACZUZ010000409.1 GCA_022572905.1 Candidatus Zixiibacteriota bacterium
TAGGAAGCGGTGAAATTCTCTTCTTTATATGCTGAAATAGAAC
This sequence comes from Candidatus Zixiibacteriota bacterium, assembly GCA_022572905.1. Taxonomy (GTDB): domain Bacteria; phylum Zixibacteria; class MSB-5A5; order GN15; family JACZUZ01; genus JACZUZ01. The sequence goes on from JACZUZ010000409.1 coordinate 44, forward strand.
CCGAAAAGGAACAATTACAGCGTGTTAGTTTATGCGACGGAAGTGTTTGAGTGGAAATCGAAGGCCTCACAGCCACTTGGTAGCAAATCCTTGCAAACCTCAGATTTCCTAACGGTACCAAAGCCAATTAATGGCCTTGTAAGGGACATACCGTATTGACGGCGAACGTTACCGGAGGGCGAAAGACGAAACAGACGATTCGTAAAATTTCACTTGGGTCCCGGTTTGAGCGAGAGTGTCGTGAGCAGATAGTTTTTCTAGTATGGCCAAATTAAGTCAGCCTCTTGGGTCATAACTCAGATTGTTAGAATCAAATCCATTCTGAACGTTACTCTCAAGAAAACGGCTCAGGCCGCTAATTCCTTCATCATTACATAATGAAGTCACTGAATTTGACACCAATACTCACAAATTTCCGCTAATCCAAAGCGGACGAACTAAAACGCGAGAATAACTCAACAATACATCAACAACATATCTTCGACTGGAAATTGAATGTCTTCGCTGGCTCGCCCACTATCGAACTCTGTGCGCAAAGCCCTATTTACTCTCATTGGTCTTAACATTTTAGGTCAATTCTCAGTCGAAAATCCAAATTTTTATCACTCTTCAACTCTTCAAACACTCAACCGACACGAGAGAAATTCCACCTTTTTTATCTTTTCCAACTCCATGTCATGTTTGAGTTTTTTCCCATGACGGGAGAGGGTCGTTTAAGACCCCCTCCCGAAATGGAGCATATGTTAAAAAAACATATCTAAAAAATATGTCAACTACTTCAAGAAGACCATCTTCTTTGTAGCTGAGAACTGTCCAGCGTCGACCTTGTAGAAATAAATTCCAGAGGCCGCGTTGGAAGCGTTCCATACAACTGTCACCTCACCAGCTTCTGATTGACCTTCAATAACGTCAACCAGCTGACCCGCGACGTTGTAGATGCTTACTGTGTAAGCGGAACTCGTCGGCAGAGCAAAGCCAATTTTGGTGCTGGGGTTGAATGGATTCGGGTAGTTCTGATGCAGTACGAAGTCTGTCGGAACTATCTTGAAAGCGACGTTTAACGCCGCGCCATAGAATTCGGCAGCTTCAACTGAAATCAGCTCGGCGTTAGCGGAAAGAACCTGGCCCACTTCAATTCGGGCGCTCGGATCGTTCACTACGTCGTCGATTTCGTTCATGCTCGGCACGATGAGAACGTAGGTGTTGCCCTCGCGGACTCCAACCTCAATCGCCATCGCGTTATCCTGGAGCAATGTCACTTCAGTCTCACCCTCAAATACAAACAAAGCGGCGCCCATCTCGGTGTCAGTTGAAACAACTGAGCCGACAGAGGTAATTGTCGCGGTGTTCGCGTAGTGGGCCAGCTTAAGTGGCTGGTGAAGAGGAAGGGCGTCACCAACAATGATTCTGATCAACAGTACGAGATCTGCCACGGTTAGCGGCACACCGTCACCGTTGATTTCAGAAGCGGCAACCTGCGCATCCACACCGATTATGAAAGCGCCAATACCCTTGATGAAGTAGGCAGTGTAAAGAACCGCGTCCGCGATTTCATTAGCAAGGCCATTCAAGTTAAGGTCACCACGATCGTCGATGTCTCTCGGACAAGCGATATGAACTCCGCCGTTCTTGAGATCAAGGAAGCGGATAGGAATGCGTTTGTCCTCGGAGTCGCAGATATCCGGAGCGCCGGTAAAGGTCGGGAAAGATTGATCCAGACCTGTGATATCAGCGCGGTTGAATTCCGGGCCGAAATCGCCGGTGCTTTCGTAGTCGTATACATTGCGGCTGATGTACAGAGTGTCACCAAACTTCGATGACAATGAGTTGTCCCCGCAGTCGAGCCAGCAAAAGCGAATCGCCGCGAACTGACAACCCAGATTCCTGTCGTTGGTGACCAGGAAGTCGAGACAGGCGAGAGTGTCGCCCACCGCCAGGTTGTAATTGTTCGGGTGATTGAACTTATCGTTGGTCTCAGCTATACCGATAATACGGAGCTTACCGGAGGGACAGCCGCCGGTGCAATTACCAGTCGGGCCAAAACGGTAGGTAAAGAACTCCCAACCGTAGTCCGCGAAGATATTACCTTTGGTAGCGCCTGTGAATGACAGGGCTGAAGGATCGTATTGAATCAGGAAGTCGAAACCACCGATTTCATTCGATCCGGCGTCAAAGGTGATATATACCTGTACATGTCCACCTTGAATAACATCGTCTCTCTGCTGAATCGTCACGCAGAAAGGCTCGGTGAACTGAACTTCGACCGTCAAAGTGCATGCTACAGTTGTAATACCGTCAGTAAGACAGACGTATACATCGTAGAATTTGCTGGCGCTGTTAGCGTCATCCGCATCATTGACATCGGCGTTGAAAGTAACAGCGCCGGTGTTCGGATCTATACTAACACTGCCCAGCGGCACCGGGTTAACTGGACCGCAAAGCGAATAGCTGATATTGTCACATGGATCCACGTCTGAGCCGGTGGCCGGAGCGGAAGTGTTAGTTCCACCCTTGGCGACAGCAAAGTCCGGAGGACATGTGAGGCTAGGGGCGTTGTTAGTGACAGTGATGTCAATAACAACATCTGTAAAGCCCTGGCAAGCGTTAGTAGCTGTGGCTG
>JACZUZ010000410.1 GCA_022572905.1 Candidatus Zixiibacteriota bacterium
CTATGCCCAGCACTGTTGCGTATTTCACAAGCAGAATAAGCGGAGTCCCTTTTAGTTTTACTGCGCATGCCAAGGATATTTTTGTCTATGAACCATCCGAGACACTGCTCCAGGAAAAATGCGAGCGCTCGAGTTTTGTGATTACAGTTACTCATTACAATAAGAGTTATTTTCATCAGATTTTGCCCGAAATAAATCATGACAAAATCCGCGTTCTGCACAACGGCGTCAATCTGGAGCGCTTTAGCTATAACGATCAGCGTAACCGAAAAGACAATCTGATTCTGGCGATCGGACGACTTGTCCCCAAGAAAGGCTTCCATACGCTTCTGGAGGCTTGCAGCGAATTACGGCGGCGAGGGCGAGACTTCGAGTGTGTAATCATTGGTGACGGGCAGGAGAGAGAAAAGCTACAGACGCAGCTCAGCGAGCTTGATCTGAATGGTTTCGTAAGTCTGGTAGGCTCCAAAACCAGCGATGAAGTCAAGGCTTTAATGGATGAGGCCACGGTTGTTTGTCTTCCCTGCTGTGTCGCTACCGACAACAATCAGGACGCATTGCCTACGGTTCTTCTGGAAGCGCTGGCGTGTGGTGTCCCTTCGGTTTCCACAAACGTTTCCGGAATACCGGAAATAATTGAATCCGGGAAAGAAGGGTTTCTGGTTGATCCGGAGACGCCTCAGGATATTGCCGATCGCTTAGAGCAAATTCTTTCTGACAAAGAGCTTCGCGAACGCTTCGGTAGGAACGGACGAGCGAAAGCGGAATCATTCTTTAATTTGGAAAAAAATGTGGGCGAACTACTCCGACTCTTTAAGTCAGCGCAAAATCCGGAACTATTGAATGTTCAATCCTCTGAGCTATCAGCAAGCGAATCAGCGAGGAAAAAGTCCGATGTCAGATCGTAGTAGAGCGAAAAACCCCGACACGAAATCCAGCATTCTGTACTTATGCGCGGACAGAGGAATACCCGTTTGGGGAAATCAAGGGGCTTCGTCTCATATTCGAGAATTTACAACCGCTCTTAAGAATCTGGGGTATGACATAGCCGTCGCAACCGCAAACTACGATCCGATATCCAGCGATCCACAATCAATTCCTCTTCACGACTTATGCCTGAAAACCAATGAAATGGGAAACCGTTTTTTCAGTCGCACGAATTTCAATCGTGAGAAGAAAGGTCTTCTGCGTGAGGCAAAAATGTTTTTTGACAACGCCGCCCATCAAGCGATGCTTTATCGAATTCACAGACACAGTCAATGCGAACTGGTGTATGAACGTTACTCCTTATTCGGCATAGCGGGACGCGAATTCGCCTCCCTGATGGGATTGCCTTTTATTCTCGAAGTGAATTCACCGCTGGTGGATGAAACTATTAAACACCGTAAGCTCGAACTGGTAGATCTGGCCAGATCTGTCGAGCGGTATTTGTTTTCAACATCTGATCATATTATCGCCGTTTCCGAGGTCTTAAAAGATTATGTCCTATCGGTGGCGCCTCAAGCCAAAGTCAGTGTGGCGCCGAACGCGGTGAACTCACAAGTATTTGAAAACTTCCTGAGCGTTTCTGATAGTTCAGAAACTTTCATCCCGGAGCTGGAAGGCAAATTCGTAATTGGATTTCTTGGAAGTCTCAAACCGTGGCATGGAATTGATATACTAATTCGCTCTTTTGCGAAAATTGTCACACATGACTCACAATATCATCTGCTAGTTATTGGTGACGGACAAAAAGTTCGCATCGAACTGGATGAATTGATCAAAGAGCTGAAGATTAACTCTTATATCACCTTCACTGGAGAGGCTCCCCACAAACTGGTTCCGGAATATCTGAAGAAGTGCGATGTTCTGGTAGCGCCATATCCACAGACGGAAAAGTTCTATTTTTCGCCGATCAAAATATTCGAATACATGATTTCAGGTAGAGCGATCGTAGCATCCAACATCGGCCAAATTGGCGACCTGCTGGACGATGAAGAAACAGCTATTCTGTTGGAGCCATCCAATGTAGCGTCACTGTCCGACGCTTTGAAACGATTGAAGAATGATCCGTCTCTAAGAGAGAGAATCGGTAAAACGGCCCGAGAAGAAGCTCTCAAAAAACACACCTGGGCGGAGAGAATCAAGAGCGTCGCGTCAGTCCTGCGGGATGAGATTGAAATCAACAATCATGATTTGAAGAGGCGTCATGCGAGTGCGATTTAGACTCACCAAACTTGACTTCGGCTTGATAGGGCGAATCTTCACCGAGTTTGGCGATAACCTCAGAGCGCAAAGGTCGAAACTTATCCTGAGCGGCCTGTATGCGTTGGGAGTCACGCTGATGACTCTCGCCCAGCCCTGGCCAATTAAGATCGCTCTTGATTACATACTCATTCCATCGAACAATTTAACAACCACCGACTCACTTGCGTTTCTAAATGAGGTTGACCCAATGTTTTTGCTGGCGATAGTAGCGGGAATGGTGATGGTAATAGCCGCCCTGCGAGGAATATTTAACTACGGCCAGGAAACTCTCATGAAGGCCGCCGGACATCGGATTGTCGGTGAAATTCGTTTGCGAGTTTTTGCTCATATCCAACGCCTTCCTCAGTCATACCACGACTATCGAGAGACTGGTGAGCTTATGACTCGACTTACCGGCGACATGAGTCTGCTCCGA
>JACZUZ010000411.1 GCA_022572905.1 Candidatus Zixiibacteriota bacterium
GTCCCGGGCCCGGCGCCGGTCTCGGCCATGGCGCGCAGCAGCATGTCGGGCGCCGGCTTGCCGGGCGCGGCGTCGCCGGTCTGAAGGGTGGCGAACTTGCCGGTGAGCCGGTGGCTCTCGAGCGTGGCGTCGAGCCCGCGGCGCGACTTGCCGGTGGCGACGCCGAGCAGATATCCCGCCGCCGCCAGCGCTATCCCAATTTTCGCTGATAATGTTGTTGCTGATGATGGGACTTGAGTTAGAGCAATAAATTCCGCCACCGAAGAAAGAAAAATTGTCACTGATAGTATTGTTGATAATAGTGGCGCTTGAATTGACCAAAGAAATCCCGCTGCCTGAATTACCGCTAATTGTGTTGTTGCTAATGGGCGGACTGGAATCTTCGCACCAAATCCCACCACCTGCATTGTCGTTGATGGTGTTGTTGCTAATGGTGGGGTCGGAATCGACGCACCAAATACCGCTGCGAAAATTGCCGTTGATGGCGTTGCTCATTATCGTAGGCGATGAATTCTTTTCACACAGGATTCCACCGCCCTGAAATTCCCATCCGTTCAGAACAGTGAATCCGGCTACAACCGCGGTTGTGTCTTCTCCTCTGTGAAAGTAGAATCCGCGGTGACGGTCTAAGATACTTCCTTCGCAGTCAATGATGGTCACATCTGAACCGTTTTCGGACTTGACAAAAATGCCCTTGCCGCCGAAATCAATGTCCCGGTTGCCGGGGCCGGTGTAGGTTCCATCGGCGACAAGCACCGTATCGCCCCCCATGGCTTCGTCAATTCCAGCCTGAATGGTCGGCTGATCAGCTGGGACATGGATGATAGTAGCGTTCAGAGAACCTGAACCCAAAAGGGTGCAGAGTGTTATCGCGAATCCGAAATTGCGGGTTATGTTTAATCGAAATATCTGAGACCTCCCGGTGGAGATTGGAAAAGTACGGTCAAACGGCCATAGCCGCCTGAGAGTAGATTGTCAATTGGAATATAACGAGATTTCTGGAGAAGGCAATTAGAATACGGGAATAAAGATTTACTGATTATTGACAAACTTATTTGTCAAAAAGCATGCTTTCCCCTGCAGGGAGTACACACGCGAATTGGAGGCGGGGGTGGTTGTGAAAAGAGAGACTCAGGGTCTGACGCGGACGTCCGCGGTTATTGACGGGTTACAGTATGCCGGAGGTCGGACTCGAACCGACATGATGTTGCCATCGGGGGATTTTGAGTCCCCTGCGTCTACCAGTTTCACCACTCCGGCGGAAAAAAAATCTAAACTAATCTATTCTGAACTAAACTAAACTCCGTAAAGTTCGCCAAATTTCTCTTTCATGTGCGACATCAGAGCTGCATGCGATAATGGTTTTCCTGTGACGACCTGCACCAGTTCTTCGGCCGGGTGTCTTTGGCCCTGGCTGTGAATCCTTTCGTTCAACCAGCGCTTGAGATCGCCGAACTCACCTTTGCGAAATTGTCCGTAGAGATCGCTTATGTCCTCTTTCGCTTTGGCGAAGAACTGAGAAGCATAAAGATTACCAAGCGCGTATGTTGGGAAATACCCAAACAAACCAGCTGACCAGTGCACATCCTGAATACACCCGAGAGCGATGTCGGGAGGCGTGATACCAAAATATTCCTCGAAGCGCTTGTTCCAGGCCTCTGGCAGATCGGCGGGGGAGAGCTCATTGTTTATCAACTCACGCTCCAATTCAAAGCGCAGAATAATATGCAAATTGTAGGTTACTTCATCGGCCTCGACTCGAATGAATGAAGGTCGCACGTCATTTATGGCCCAGAAAAAATCATCCTGGCTGACATCACCCAGGGCGCCGGAGAATGTCTTCTGCGCTTTGCCGTAGAAGTGCTCCCAGAAAGCCCGGCTCCGACCAACGAGATTCTCCCACATACGCGATTGCGATTCGTGAATTCCGAGCGAGACAGCGCCGCCCATCGGCAATCCGAAATAGTCTCTGTTTAGCCCCTGGTCATAAATGCCATGTCCCGCTTCATGCAGGGTCCCAAAAAAAGCGTCAGGAAAGCGATTGGGATTGTAGCGCGTTGTTATGCGCGTATCGCCGGGACCGATGCCGCTGCAGAAAGGATGCGTGGTAACATCAAGTCGACCCGCCTCAAAATCAAAGCCAATGATCTTAGCGACTTCCATACCGAACTTTTTCTGGCTATCAATGGGATATTCACGCCCGACAATTTCGAATTTGGATTTCTTGCCTGAGTTCATAATCGCTTCAAGGAAGGGCACAAGCTCTTTCCTGAACGCGGCGAAGACTTTGCCGATTGACTCATACGTGGCGCCAGGCTCGTAATCATCAATGAGACAATCATAGGGATCATTCTCGTACCCGTATGCGTCCGCCTGGTCGCGTTTCAGCTTGATGACTTTTTCAAGATGAGGCAGGAATTGCGCAAAATCTTTTTTCTTGCGAGCCGCAACCCAGGCGTGTTCGGCCTGGCTGGTGACGCGTGTGAGCTCTTCGACAAACTCTTTGGACAGTTTCTTTTGTTTGACATAGTAGCGGCCGATTTCGCGGATATTCACGGCGTCTGGAGAATTCGTTTCTTTGGTGTACTCGGAATCTTTCAGTGACTCGAGCAATTCGCCCATCTCTTCACTGACAGCGCGCTCATGAAC
>JACZUZ010000412.1 GCA_022572905.1 Candidatus Zixiibacteriota bacterium
AAGGGCAATTAGGAAGGGGCATGACTGGTTTAAATTTTGACATACGCCCGATGGTGTCGAACGACCTGGGAAGGATTGCAAAGATCGAAACTGAGCTATTTCCTGATCCGTGGCCAATGCAGTCGTTCAGGGATTCATTGAAGAATCCGACCGGAGGCGGGTTTGTCGCTACATCCGGAAATAGGTCAGGGGAGTCAATAATTGGCTATTGCCTATACCTTCACGCCCCTGGAGAGACTACGCTGACCAATATTGCAGTGCGCAAGAAATATCAGAAAATGAAAGTTGGAGTTAGTCTTTTGAAAACTCTTGAAGACGAGGCCTTACAAAATGGCTCGGATATGGTATTATTGGAGGCTCGCGAGTCCAACGAGACCGCGATTTTATTTTACGAAAGCAAAGGGTATTACAAAATATACAAGCGTAAGAATTATTATAACTCACCCCGGGAGTCAGCGGTGGTTATGGCTCATATTATTAACTCAGGGATTTCATCGGAGAGCGCTCCTGAGCCTCTGAAAGTGTGATAGTGATTGCATTGTTAGAGAGTACGCCTTAAGAAAATAATTCGGATCGAAAATGAAATGGAATGGTTTAAAAAATCAAAGTCCGTCCTGGTAAGCCAGAAGCGCAAGGAAATCCCCGACGGTCTCTGGACAAAATGCACATCGTGCGGGGAAATTGGCTATACCAAAGCGTTAGAGCAAAACTTGTGGGTTTGCGCGAGTTGCGGATTTCATTTTAGAATTCCCAGCAAACGATATATGCAATTGCTTCTTGATGACGGATATCTGGAAGAGTTTGACCAAAATCTCCAGAGCAAAGACCCGCTTAAGTTCAAAGACTCCAAACGCTATCCCGATCGCGTTAAGGCGGCGCAAGAGAAAACAGGTCGCAATGACGCAATATCGTCCGGCATAGCTAAAATTGAAGGAACGGAGCTGTCGTTTGCGATCATGGATTTCTCCTTTATCGGAGGTTCGATGGGTTCTGTGGTGGGTGAAAAGATCTCTCGGGCTATCGAGAGATCGATTGAGCGAAAACTTCCCCTGGTTATTGTTTCCTGTTCGGGTGGCGCCAGAATGCAGGAGGGAATTCTTTCACTAATGCAAATGGCCAAAACCTCCGCTTTGCTCGCCGTTCTTTCGGAAATGGGTTTGCCCTATATCTCAACTCTTACAAACCCGACTACCGCAGGAGTGATGGCCTCATACGCGTCGCTGGGGGACGTAATAATAGCGGAGCCGGGGGCGCTTCTCGGATTTGCCGGACCGCGAGTTATTCAGCAGACAATAGGACAGGAACTACCCAAGGGCTTTCAATCGTCGGAGTTTTTCAAGGAAAGAGGGTTTCTTGACAAAATTGTCGAGCGTAAAGATCTGCGCCACACGATCAGTTTGTTCCTGCGTTATTTCTTTAATAACTCTTCAAGCCACTCCTCCAACTAACTAAGCCAAATGTCGAAATTTGATCAGGCCAGCGACCGGCGCGACCGGCGCCCCCGGCGCTATCGGTCGGCCGAGCGCTCAATCTTGTCGCGTGAGTTTTTTGGTATGAAGCTAGGGCTTGAAAATATTCGTCTTTTTTTGGATGACTTGGGGAATCCTCAAAGAGATTTTCCTTCAGTCCATGTCGCCGGGACCAACGGCAAAGGCTCATCGGTCAGCATTCTCTCTTCCATTCTGCGTCAGGCCGGATATCGGGTGGGAGTTTTTACCTCGCCACATTTGGTTGATTTTCGCGAAAGGATTGTTGTTGACGGGCGAATGGTAGATCGCGAGTTTGTGATTCGTTTTGTTCATGATTGGCGCAAAGTCTTGAGCGCTCGCAAAATTACTTTCTTTGAACAGATAACCGCACTGGCGTTCAAATATTTCTCTGCGCGGAAAATAGATATCGCCATCGTCGAAACGGGTCTTGGGGGTCGGCTGGACGCGACCAATGTCCTGGACCCGCTAGTCAGCGTTATCACCAACATAAGCATTGATCATGCCCATATTCTAGGAGACTCACTTAAACTAATAGCTAGAGAAAAAGGCGGAATAATTAAGCCCGGCCGACCTGTAGCCATTGCGAAAATGCCGCTAGTGGCGCAAAGAGTTCTTGAAAAAGTCGCCGAACGCAGAAAATCTCCGATTATAGCCCCGCTACCAGAGCGAAAGACAAAACGTTTCACAAATAATCTTGCTCTCAAAGGTGAACATCAGCGCGAAAATCTAAAAGTTGTGCTGTCTGCGCTGGCTAATCTCGGGAGACATGGGTTTGGAGCTTCAGAAAGTGCGATTCAAATTGGCGTGGAGAAAGTTCGCTGGCGGGGAAGGTTTCAGAGGATAAAGGCGCCAGGCGGGGCCACGATTATTCTGGATGTCGCTCACAACGAATCCGGGGTGGACTCGCTTGTATCGACATTTCAAAATGAATATCCGAATAAGCGCGCTCATGTGATCGTTGGGTTGGTAAACAATAAGCCTCACAAAGAAATTCTGGCGATGTTATCCGGGATTGCCCACGCGATATATTTAACATCGCTCCCAACCCGCCGAACATCCGCTCCAGATGATATATCGAATCTTCTGAAAGATTTTAGCGGGCCTCTTCACATATTCGCCAAGCCGAAATCTGCCGTCAGATGCGCTCTCAG
>JACZUZ010000413.1 GCA_022572905.1 Candidatus Zixiibacteriota bacterium
ATTGCATAGTGATAAACAACTGACCTTCATGCTCACCCAATTCGTAAACGGTGACAATGTTCGAATGGTCAAGCGCGGCGGCGGCCTGCGCCTCATGCCGAAAGCGAGCAACAAATTCAGGGTCGTTTGAATAGGCGGGCGCAAGTACTTTGATCGCCACATGACGCTTGAGCGTTTGGTCTTCCGCCAAATACACCTCACCCATCCCCCCGGCGCCGAGTTTTTCGATAACCTTATAGTGGTGTATCTGTTTGCCGATCATGATTAGGCTTTTTCTTGTTTTGCGAGTAGTTCTTTGAATTGTGGATTATCGCGAAGCGAGTCAAAATCAGAATCATTTCTGGCCCAGTCATACAGATTCTGACCCTGTGATAGCGCTTTTTCCAGAAACTCCAGTGATCTATCTGTGTCTCCCATTAGCGCATACGCACAGGCGCTATTGTAGAGAACTCCCGTATCGCTGGGAGATAATTTAAGAAGTTTCTCCAGATATTCTCTAGCGTCGTCATGGTTGCCGACTTTCGCGCTATGAGTTGCGATCAGTTGCAAAGCTCGGACATTATCCGGATTCAGTTGTAGATGTTTACGGAGTTTTCGAAGAGCCTCAAGCCCGGTTTCAGACGCCTTTTGCGCTTCACCGAGATTGCTATGCGCCATACTCATGAAAGCCGTGGCGAAAATATCAGCCGGATCAATCTGTATTGCGCGTTTGAACATTTCGAGCGCCAGTTCATGTTTTCCATTTGTTAAAGAAACTCGACCGTAGTGATAACAAGCGTCGTATGAGTTCGGGTTTAGCTCCAGAGCGCGCTGAAATTCCTTTTCGGCTTCCTGGTAATTGCTGGACTGAGAGATATAATATCCGCGGGCGCAGTGCGACTCAGCGAGATCCGCATCGAGTTCTAACGCCCGCGAGCTGGCCGCATTGGCATTTTCCAGATTCGCAGGGTCGCTATCATAGAACATGTATATATCAGTATACATGAAGGCCAACCCGGCAAAGGCCAGCGCATATTTCGGATCGGCCTCAATCGCCAATAGAAAGAGATCAATCGCCTGGCGTTCCTCTTTTTCGGCCTGTCGGGAGAGCTGTCTGGCCTTCAAATAATATTCATACGCTTCGACATTCTCGGTACTGCGCTTGGCGATTTTCTTTTTCACTTCGCCTGTGAGTTTCAGTTTAAGCGCCGCTGTAACATTCGCGGCAATCTCTTCCTGCACCTCAAACACATCGTCCAATTCACGGTCAAAACGCTCTGACCAGACGTGATAGCCGTCGGAGGCGTTAATCAATTGCGCGGTCACCCGCAATCGATTACCCACCTTGCGAACGCTACCTTCAAGAATTGAGGTAACATTAAGCTTTGCGCAAATCTCACGAATATCAGTGTCGGCGCCTTTAAATGCAAAGGATGACGTGCGCGCCGCAACGCGCAGTCCCTCAACACGCGTCAGGTCATTTATGATATCTTCGGCGATACCATCACAGAAAAACTCCTGCTCCGGATCAGCGCTCATATTCCGAAACGGTAACACCGCCACTGAGCGGAGCTTGTCTTGTGGCTCCTTATCCGACCGCTGCAGTTTTTTCAGGTCACTGAGAAGATCACTCGCGGTCTGATAGCGTAATTCTCTATCTTTTTCCAGTAGCTTGTCAACAATGCTCTGCAACCTATCAGTACTATCTGAAATGTAGCGCGAAAGTGGTTTCTGGGTCTCATGCGAAATCGCATACCGAATTGAGGCTTCGTAATCACCCTCAAAGGGCAGAGTCCCGGTAACCATTTCATAGATCACCACACCCAGTGAGAAAAGATCAGAGCGATGGTCCGTTTTTTCACCACGCGATTGCTCGGGAGATTCGTACTGCACAGTTCCTAGTGTCGAACCGACCTTTGTTTCTGTAGTAGCTTTGCGTGACTTGGCCAGACCGAAGTCGAGAATTTTCGCAAGACCGTCTGTTGTCACCATAATATTAGCTGGTTTAATATCACGATGCACAACACCGGCCTTGTGCGCGACATCCAGCCCTTTTGCGATCTGGGAGGCGATATCTATGGTCTGCGCCAAACTGAGCGAACCATTTTCAATCAGCGACTGCAGTGTGCGCCCGTCAACATGCTCCATCGCGATGTACAGCGAGCCTTCATGTTCGCCGAAATCAAATACAGTAACAATGTTCGGATGATTGAGAGCGGCGGTTGCTTTGGCCTCATGTTCAAATCGCGACTTGAATTCAGGATCGGCGCTGAGTCGCTCCGGGAGAAATTTTAGCGCAACTTTGCGGTCAAGCTTGGTATCCTCCGCCAGGTACACCTCACCCATCCCTCCAGCGCCGAGTTTCTCGATAATTTTGTAGTGATGTATCTGTTTGCCGATCATGCTGGATTAAGTATAACCCTAGCCACCTGTTATTGGCAAACGTATCTATTACAATTTACTCGACAACGGTTTAGTTCTATTGCGGATATCAATATAGGGCCCAATGTTCCCCCAATCAGAGTATCTAACCAATTGACCCAGGTATGTTGCAGACCTCCGCCGAAAAGAGCAGGACCCAAATGTTTAGCAGGGTTCATGAAAATAAGAATTGCCCCGCGCCTGAGTTAGCGCGAGGCAATTTTGCGTTTTATTCTT
>JACZUZ010000414.1 GCA_022572905.1 Candidatus Zixiibacteriota bacterium
GATATATTAATTCAATAATTGTTTCGAGGCGCGCGGAATCGCTATTTTGATTCTCTTTCGATTTATCTTTAGCTTTCACACAAACGCGCTATTCCATTTAATTCAAATCCATTTCAATCCAACCCATTTCAAACTATCCAATTCATTCTATCCCATTAAAATCTATTCCGTTTCAATCTATCCCATTTCAATAATCAGCAAATCAACGGTAATCGGCTCTGACGCAGAAGCCTCGCGCGCTATCAGAAAACCCGATGAAAATTCCTTTCCAAGAAGGAAGGCCTGGTACTGAGATTTACTCTGAATTATTACTTTTGGTTGTGAAATTGATATGGGCAGAGAATTACCGCGCGAGTCAACTATATCTTTGAATTCAACCCCCTGACCGGATTGCCCGACATTCCCCTCGTTAAACATTATTCGCGAAGCGCCACCGACAGAAGCAAGTTCTATGTAAAAGATCGAAATTTCGGAGGATTGCCCCCAGACGACAAAATCCGGAGCAGCCCACATTCTTCGTCCACGCAAATAAGACAGTGAATCCATTATTCAAAAACTCCCGTGATGTTTTAGACATTGACAGGACCGGTTAAGGTCGGTCCGGTTGGCTTGAATCGTTTCAACATTCGCTCTGCGTCATCTCGAAAACTTTGGGCCAGTGTTAACCAGGTTTCCGCGTTTTTTGCGGGACCATCCGCTCCCAACGTTGCGGCGGCGGCGACCCTGCTCAAAATAGACGCCGCGAGGTATGTCGCCGCTGACTGAAGATTAAGGTCTGCCCCGAATTTTCCACCTAGATCGACTGCGGCCTCGACCATTCTGTTAGCTTCGATTGTCGCTTCGTCGACTATTTCATCGGTTATTGATTCGAATGCGGTTTTGTAGTCAGTTTCCACAGTTTGTCCGTCGCTTATAGCGCTTCCTGCGCGGCGCCGGACGCGTCCTCTGGCATAGTCAATTTCATAATCACTGGCAGAGCTATAGACCTTATATGGAAATCGCCAGACTGTGACTTTCGATCCGGTGAGTATAGCGCCCGACGAGATGCGCGTAATCTTGCCATTCTCGTAGTCGATCAGGTAGTCCACACTCTCGATATAGAGTACACTCAATGACGAATTGTTAGCGACTGTGACACTAGCGGGCTTTAGTGGCGCCTCGGATAAATTTATTACATCTGAACTGAATGTCACATCCTCTGAACTCGGAGTCAACCGGATGACCGCCTTTACTGTTTCGGAGCTCGCTTCCAGCGCGCCGGGTGCGATTGTTGACCAGTCAACTCCACTAAGCGTAACGGTTGCGCTTCTTCGTTCGCCACCGAAATTATCAACGAGCGGGACATGTCGCTTTACTATCTCCGATGTTGTATATGACATCCTCTAGTTATTCCTCTGTTATCAGGGCCTGTGAATTGGAAATTGCGGTTAGTTGTGTTCCTATTGGAGCCACGCTGAAGGCTGTACCCACTACGGCGCGAACAAAATAGAGATTCGACCCATTAACTGTGTTTCTTTCCCAGGCCTGAGGCGTAGAGTCCAGATCGTTCCAGAGAAGCAGTTCTTTGTCGGAAGCGGTAAGATCGTAGACGCCGCCGGACGGCGTAAACGTTATCCACGATGATCCGTCGAAATACTGCCAGACCAGAGCCCCTCCGGTTCCGACCGTAGATAAAAGCGCCTTGAGATAATAGAAGCGCTCGGACATCCCGAAGTAAAGAGCGTCGTCTTTGTCTTTGAGCAGCGCTGACGTATTCGAGTGGAAAATATCTGCGCTGGTAGAGTCTGACGCGGCCGTGGTAAGGTCTTCGTATGTGCCTGCCGTTGCGCCGTATAGGAATACCTTTTCCAACGACGTTCCTGATTTGGTCAGATCTATCGGAGTTGAAAAACTTCCTGTCCTGCGATTTGTGGTCAGAGTGCGGAATTGTCCTGTACCGGAAGATTGCAAATAAAACACAAAGGGAACATTGTCCGCAAATTTAATTCGCGGATAATCCGCACCCAAGCTGTCAAGAAGTGTTGCGGCAAGCCATGAGTCACCGTCCCATTCACGGAAATTCAGTTGAGAGTTATCATAAACGACTCCGATTCTATCATCGCTGGCGACTGCTGCGTGAAAGTGTTCGTCGTATCCGCTTCCGCTGGCGAGAATTGTTTCGCTGTCAAATATTCCTGCGTTGAACGCTTTGCGTTTTACAGCGAGCTTTGTTCCTGATAGTGTATATATCGCATAAATATATATCCCCGCTATGACAACTTTACTAAAGGCGGAGGTTTCGGCTCCGGTTAGCACCTCCCCAGCGCCGACTATCCAGGTTACTCCCCAATCGTCCGATTTTATTGCGTTTATATAGTACGATCCCGCCGTCACGCGCGTATAAAGCGCCCAGAGACGATTTGGTGGTTCGAGGGTAACCGACGGGTAGTAGCAATCGTCGGTAGAGTTTATAGTAACAGCCGATCCAGGTGACCATGCGCCGCCGCTGAACGTGACTCTTCTAAATAGCAAGTTGAAGCTTGTCGCCGCAGTGTAAACCATGAAAATATCTCCGCCGCTGTCCATCCAGGCGTCAAATGACGAATCATTCGCGTCGGAGGCCAGGGTTGTAGCCGAAGACC
>JACZUZ010000415.1 GCA_022572905.1 Candidatus Zixiibacteriota bacterium
AACCCGTTCTTCACAACTAAGCGCGAGAATGGCGCCGGACTTGGTTTGAGCGCCGCGCAGGGAATTGTCGCCAAATTAGGTGGGGTAATAGAGACTACTGCAAACCCGAGTGGACGAGGAACTGTGTTTCGAACAAGTTTTCCGGTTGTTGATCCAATTGAAATGGAACCTGAGGAGCCGGTCGAATCGTCCACTTCCGAGCGCTCGCTCAATATCATGGTAGTTGATGACGACGAACACATTCGCGGTGTTTTGGCTGACATGTTGACTTTGATCGGTCAAGTTTCACATAAATTCCCGGACGCGCAAAAAGCGCTGGACGCATTTGAAGCCGGGAAATATGATCTGGTAATTACAGATTTGGGAATGCCCGGAATGTCCGGTATTGAGCTTACCAGTCACTTGAAGAAAATTCAGCCGGATATACCGGTTGCGCTTGTGACCGGTTGGGGCGCGCAACTTGCCGAGAATGATATTTTAAGCAAAGGCATTTTCGAAATTGTACCCAAGCCCTTCCACCTTGAAGACATCCGTTCGCTTGTCACGCATGTGATGGGATAACGAGTCTCCCGGAATACTTTAAAAGGCAACGGCGCTGACCAGAGCGCTTATATTCAAATGAGAAAAGTCAGTCGAAAGAATCGATGTTCGTCCTGTCGAGATATACAATCCAACTTGATAGTGCGGCGAGAATTCATACCCGCCTCCAAGAAGTCCCCCAATTCCGGCGTCGAAATCAGGACTATTCTCGATATCAAATTGATACAGGCCTACTCCAATGACTGAAAAGAAAGTGGCGCCCATCGGGCCGTAGTAATGATACCAGGCCGCGCCGTAGAAGCCCTGCGTTATGACAAGATCCCCGGCTAATTTTCGCGACTTATAGCCGGATGCGTTGCCTTCATAGACAATCATATTGCGCTCGTTCCAGGCGTATCCTAACAAAATGTTAACTCCCACGCCGACTCGGGTATCGTTAAATACTTCGGTTCCGAGCGTGTCGCCTACTTCGTTTAGTAACAAAACGTCTGGAGCGGACCAGCGCGCGATCGGTGCGAAGCCCAAGCCACCACCGATAACAAAACCTTTGCGCGATCCGTCGAATCCCCAGGCGTCTGAAGTGGGAGCGATTATGAGTAAAAGCGCAATGATTCCAGCTATTCGTTTTGAAGACATACTACATTCCTTTTTGGTTTCAATTTATCGCTAGCCAAAGATATCGCTTCTTGGGGCGCTAATCAATAAAAAGAATCAACGGAGATCGCCAATGTCATCCTGAGCTCTCAATTTTGTCATCCTGAGCATGGCGAAGGATCTGACTTGATTTCGCGCCGACTTTCTGAATTTAGGATACTGCTGATACTTTGCCAGATTCTTCGCGGAATTGATCTTGAGAAAAGCGAAGAGCTCAGAATGACAAGTTCGTGCGCGGCAGATGTCCGACTCGACTGAGCTCGCCAAAGTCACATCTGCCCGTCGTTCGGAACGACTTGGGCGCTGCAAGCGACGCTCCTAAACGCAACGAGGGTGAAATTTTGTGATTGTCGGGGAGGGGCTTGCAATGAAGATGTCCGAAGCGCTAATTTGTCGATATGGATACAGAGCACACCCATTTCTTCGTTAAACTTACCGGAACGCGCGAGGGTTTCCCCGAAGACATGACCGCTGACGAAGAGCGGATTATGGAAGAACATTTTCAATATCTTTTGGGCCAGGCTGAAAAGAAGTCTGTTTTGCTGGCCGGACCCTGTTTCACTGATCCCGGTTTCGGTTTGGTAATTGTAAGCGAAGCCGATGAGGACAAAGCGCGCGAAATTGTTGAAAACGATCCGGCCATCAAGGGTGGCGTATTGAAATATGAAATGAGCCCGCTCCGACTTTCGGTAATGGCGAAGGGTGTTGCAGGCGAATAGTGGCGAAGAATAGGCGCATAGCGGGAATAGCTTCGTAGGTCGGGTTCCGTCGTGAGCGTTTGCGAACAAGAAACCCGACAGTCTGTAAATACGCTTCCAGCGTCCGCCAATGTCATCCTGAGCGCCAAACATCATCCCAGGCCTTAATATTGTCATCCTGAGCAAGGCGAAGGATCTGGCTGGGTCAAGCGCTGACTCTTTGGACTAAAGAAACTGCTAGCTCTCTATTAGATTCTTCACTGCGTTCAGAATGACAATTCGGTTGTGTTGTTGCTAACCACGCGGCGGAGTATTAGTTTCTCAACATGCCAAAGAAAAAACGCATAGCATTTCTACTCGGGGCAGGAGCGTCTCAGGCTTGCGGAATGCCGGGGACGGAGAAATTGACTGAGGACGTACTTTTGAGGATCAAAGCGTCTGCCGACACGAGCGGCACATCATCGCAGAACGGAGCAGATGGAGATATTACCAGATTAATCTCGATAATCGAGAAGGAAATAGTGAATCACAATCAGTTGTGTACAGAGAGCATAGACAATTACGAAACTCTATATGATTTCGTAAAT
Source organism: Candidatus Zixiibacteriota bacterium (assembly GCA_022572905.1). Lineage (GTDB taxonomy): Bacteria > Zixibacteria > MSB-5A5 > GN15 > JACZUZ01 > JACZUZ01. Next base: position 2,480 of record JACZUZ010000415.1, read on the forward strand.
GAGTTGTCTAAAGTTTGGCACAAAGATCATGCTTCGACTCTCGCTGTTTCTCTGTCACAGAGACTATCTAAAGAATATCCATACAAATTCGATTATTTTGTCGACAACTATGACCTTGGACAACATTATGCAGCTACAAA
>JACZUZ010000416.1 GCA_022572905.1 Candidatus Zixiibacteriota bacterium
CAAGCGCTCTTCAGCACGCCAATCTTTCGAGACCTGTCTGGCTGTCCCGGAAATGGATCTTTCGTCTTTGCGTCTGGTCTCTTCAGCTATGCGCCTCGTGCGATTACGTTGTGACGCGGAGACGCTTATTCCGTACCCTCCGATTTGCGGGAATAGTCTCGCATCTAAACTTAGGACTCTATCCCCACGAAGCAGTTTATCAGCTCCACTCCAAAAAACAGGCAGGAACCAGCCAATGTCACGTGAATATAAATCCAGCAATTCTTCACTTACGCGAGAAGAAACTCTGATCTCTCCCTTTGAAAAACGCTCCCGCCAGCTGAAATCTTTTTCGCCGAATTTGACAGCGCTCGAAGAGCTAAGGTTTTCCTCCAGTTGAATAAAGTCGCCATCGGGATCGGGAAGATAAACAGAGTCAACGAGAGAATGCGTTCCAAAGCCTTGCGTAACTCGCACGAAACGCAGAGCGCGTTCTGAGCGGGCTTCGTCTGACAGTTTATAGCTGACAACAACATCTCTTTTTTGAACGCGCGGAAAAAACTTCCAGCGCGTTTGAACAAGCCTCTGATTATCAGTTGCGCTCTTTTTCCCTATCCGCTGAAAAAGAATCTGCGATTCCATCGTCGCGAAACTATAGCGCATTCCTCCGCGAATACTAATTCTATCGCGTGAAAAACTGCTCCGCCAGTTAATATCCAGAGTGTCGTCGCGACGAGTGGAGATCGCCGCCGTTAGACCATGTATTGTTCCTGAAAATATTAATTCATTGTAGCGCCATCCGGCCAGAGCCTCAGAATAGTTGTTTTGCCGGTTATCATGATTCACTGTGACACCGAAGAGAACGCTTCGACTGACTCTGAGCTGTGAGGTATGATCAAATCGCCGCGACTTACCGTAGCGCTTTGCGGACTCGCCGATGTAATCAGATTCGGTCAAAACAAATCGAGTTTCAGACTCGAAAGTTTCGCTTTTTATCAATCCGCTCAACTCGCCCGAGTTTGCCTCGAACCCCTGCCCATAGGACAATCGCCGAGCTGATGTTGAAATTCGCACATGGCGCCCCAGAGATCTGGACAGGGAGAAATCACTGAGTTTTTCCTCAGAATTCCTCTTGAAGTCTGATGGAATGAGAAAGGCGCGACCGAAATCGGCCGTGTTGATTCGCTCAGACGTAGCGAAATTCGCTTCGCGCATTCGAAAATTTACTCGGCCGGACCATCCGGTTTGGATTTTCGAAGTTGAAACTTTCGCGCCGCTAGTCCGCTGTTGCAAAAGATTTGCGGACTGATTAAAGTCCAGACCTATGGAATACATTCCGCCTTTATTGTCAAAATCGTCCAGAGGCGATATTTGATTTAGATCAACAGAAGAAAATTGACCGCCCACATGGTAGGATATTTTCGAACCGAGAGTTGATCTTGCGTTAAGCTTGAAGAGCTCACGTCTTTCCGGGGCCACCAAATGTATTATTGGCAGAAAATCGCCCTGACCTGCGCCCGCATATTCATAATGATCGCCGCCTAGAAAAATATAGTCTCCATTGGCGCTCCCGACCGGACTGAATGCTACCGAGAAATCTCCCAATCCGGCGCCGACATAGTTTAGATTCCCTTCGAGATCATAAACATACGCCCCGGCGCTATCGGGCTTAACTCCTGAGATAATCGCTTTTTGAGGATCATCGCCAGCGAATAATAGCGCGCTTTGTGACGCTCCGGGATTACTTACGTTTTGAAACTGATCTTTGATATCCCCTTCGCGCCTGAATGAGATTTCGATTTGGGATGATTTACCCTCTGATGAGGCGACACTGGAAACACTCAGGTATTCTTTCTTGTATGACGATTCGAGCGGATCAAAATCAACTTCAATCCGAGAGCGTGAATCAATCGGGCGCGATGGTGTGAATGTTATCTCTCCGAAACTATAATCTACAACGAAATCTTTGTTGGCGCCCTCATCCATCCTGGCTCCATCCACCCATACTTCAACCGATCCGGGAGTAATGATTGGTGAGATTTTCTTTGACCGAAGCTTGTATGGTCCCTGCCTCCCGGTTTGCCCGGTGAAACTTACCGACTCTCTCTCTCCTCTGGGGCGTCCGAAAGTTATTGACGACTTAACTGCGCCGGTTTCAATTTGGGTGGCGACACCGCTGAGTTTTTTCCCTCGGTGTGGAGAGTTCCAACGCGAGTCGCGCAAAGAAAGATCTCCAATCTCTCCCATAAATTTCTTAGATGTAAAAGTAAGGCGAAGCTTGTCCAGCTCGCTGATCCGCCCATTGACACCGCCATACGAAGGATCATACGAGCGGTCTGTCAGCGCTCCCGAAACAAACAGTCCCGGTGTAAGCTCGCCAGATATTTCGAGATCAAGACTCTGGTCGTATGTAGCGCCTGAGCTGTTTCGAGTGTTAATCGCGAAGCGCTTCGTTCCTTTGAGCTCAATCGAATTGCTTGCCTTTGATGAGCGCCCGATACTCGCAAACGATCCGGGAGAGTTTAGATTGTTCCCGCCTCGAAGATTGCTCCTAATTGAATTTTTGGGGGCTTGTGTCGCTGTACTCGAACTAAAATTAATAGACGATAAACTATAAGCTGTAAA
>JACZUZ010000417.1 GCA_022572905.1 Candidatus Zixiibacteriota bacterium
ATCAAGGTGATACCGTATTTGAACTTCCACATAGGCGAGCGAAATAGGTAGCTGGCCGGGTTTTCCCAGAGAAGCATACAATTTGTCGCTGAAGTCCTTCCTATTCTCGGGTGCGTCCATGGCTTTCCAGAGATTGCCAAACGGGTAATTCGATCCGGATTGTTGTCTTAAGTATATTTCACTTGCAAACAGGATACAGAGAATAGTTACAGACACCGACCCAATTAAGAGCACCGAATTCCTGGCGAGGCCAAATCTGCCAGTCAATAACCGCGCGGAAATCCATCTTGCGCCAACTCCCGCGTAGACAACGATAACAGGCATCAGAAATATCGTATAGCGGGAAAAGTGATGGGCGCTCAAGATAGAGCTATAGAGTACAAAAAATATGGCAAGCGTTGCTACAAGAAAATAATGATTTATAGTATTGACTTCGTTTGCTTCGCGATTAGTAAGAGTGGCCCGCAGTCCGGCGACCATGGCTATCGTAAGCGGAAAGTAGAAAATAAAGAACCGCACGAACTTTGTGTTTAACGCCAGTCCGCCGATTTGAATCGAGTTTTGAGCGCCCATAATAACTCTGGACACGCCGGATTGCGGCAGGAGATGGCCCGTTTGTGAGTAGTGAAAATAAAAATAAAGCGCGCTGAGAATAATAACCGGAAGCGCAGAGTAAAGCATCCGAATTATTGGATGGAAAATGGCGCCCGATGAACTTCTTAGCGAACGAATCAAGAGCGGCAGTCTGAATGAGAAGGCGATAGCGGCAAGTACAAATCCTTCGGGTCGAATCCAGAGGAGAGCGCCGAGGAGCAATCCAATAAGAAGCTCTTTACCGGTCGATTCTCCCCATTGGTGAAACCATTTCCAGCGGATCGCAACCAGAAACCAAAAAACGAACAGCGCTCCGAAAATACCGTTTTCCATGCCGAGAGTGGCGTTGTACACAGTTCCGGGCATTAAAGCGACCAGGGTTGCCATAGTCCAGGACCAGAAAGACCCGGCTTCAAATTCTCTTACCAATCGGAAAGTCAGAATGACCAGCAAATACCAGAAGAGCAAATTTGTTAGTTTCACCGCCAAAGGAACAACAGAATCAGGCAGGGTCTTAAAGAAAGCCGCGATGAATAGCATATAACCGGGACTAGTAACGCCCGCGGACTTCTCGCCGACATTGTACTCGAAGTAATTCCCTTGGGCGGAATTCATCCCGTATACCAGGTGAATCTCCGCGTCACCAGCGAACATGGAAAAATAAAATAAAGGATGCGCAATTATTATCAGCGTCAGCAATATTTTCGCAACTATTGAAAGTCCGTTTGATCGCTCTCGGATTGTTGAAGTCTCGGCGCTGGTCCTGGCGGTTTGATCTGTCTGGGATATGGTGTTACTCATCGTTTCCCTTGCGCATTTTTCCTCTTGCCCGCTCTTGCTCTAGTTTCTGTAATCTTTTTAGTCCGCGCCTCGCCTGAGATCATGTTCCAATATAATAATAGAGAGACTCTCCGGTCTCAAAAAAGAAACCTGAAACGGAAAATTATTTGAGATTACCCGCTCAGACCGGACTAGTAACTAGCCTACTTGGATAACTTGTAGATAACGATTGAGGAGAATCATTGTTTTTCGCCGGACGACTTGGCCAGGATGTTTCCTATCCACTTTTCCTCATAGGCGATTTGCAATTCTCTTGAACGCGATTTCGCCTCATTTAGTATCTTGATCCCTTCGCTAGTATCAGAGCCATCCTGTCCGTGAGCCGTCAGCGCCTGTCCTAACAATCGTTGCACATGGATTATTATTCTCGGATCACCGAATTTCTCGGCGTTTACGAGAATTTCTCGTAGAGATTTGATACCGTCAATGAAATCTTCTGTTAGCGCTTCAACTGCATGCACAAACGCGGAAGCCTTGATTTCTTCAGTCAGTTCAGTCGCCTTTCGAGCCTCTGACAAGGCCAGGGTCGCATACTCCCTCGCTTCATTAAACTCTTTTCGCTGAAATCGCATTTCCGCCAGTTCGGTCAATGTCTCGGCGTTTTCGCCACCAAGGCTCACCTCGCGGCTTTTCTTGAGCGCCGCTTGCAAACTCTCCTTCGCGGCCGCAAAATTTCCCATGCGCAAGCTGATTACACCAAGTGTGCGAGTTGCGCTTATCTCAATTAGTGGATAGTTGAGCAGTAGCGCAGTTTGTAACGCTTCCTGAGTTCTTTTTTGAGCGCGATCGTATTCGCCCAAAATAGCCTGCATGTTTGCCAGGTTATTGAGGGAAAGGGCATAGTTGCTTTTGTCTCCCAGTCTTTCGCATATCCCCGCCGCCTGTTCGAATTGCAGAATTGCCTGGCGGTATTGGCCATGCGAGCAATCTATCAGTGCGAGTATATTCAACGATACCGCTTCTCCGGCGTGATCGCCAAGATTTCTTCGTATCTCAAGCGCTTCCTGAGTCAGTTTCTTGGCGAGCTGAAAATCGCCTAGTTGATACTGCGCCAGCCCCTGATTGCCGATACAGTTTGCTTGCATGGTAAGGTCGTTCAGCTTCTTGCCAATTTGAAGCGCATTATCATATAACGGCAAAGCGCGACTAACTTCTCCTTTGC
>JACZUZ010000033.1 GCA_022572905.1 Candidatus Zixiibacteriota bacterium
ATTCATGCTATTTGGCGCTGTCGTTTAAGTTTGCAATTTCGTCAACCGCCAGCGCGTTGACAATTATATTCACATTGTGACGGACCATTCCGATGTATGTTCCCTCAGGTGTTCCTGCCGTTCCCAAGGCATCCGAGAAAAGCTCGCCGCCTATTTTAATTTCATGCCCGCGTGCGCGACAACCTTCCACGACAGCCTCAATTGATCGTCTGGGAACCGAAGACTCCACGAAAACCGCTTTGATTTTTCGTTCAACCAGTAGATCGACCAGAGAGGTGATATCATTCAAACCGTATTCCGCCACAGTTGAGATACCCTGCAGTCCCCTTACTTCCATTCCATACGCACGGCCGAAATATCCGAATGCGTCATGAGCTGTGATCATTACCCGATCTTTTTCGGGGATTTCTTTTATCCTATCTTTGATCCAACTGTCCAGTGTCGCCAGCGTGTCAAGATAGGCTTGTCCCCGCGCCATGAAAAATCCAGCGCTTGCGGAATCCGCCTCGACTAGCGCCTGGGTTATGCGGGTGACCGCCTGACTCCAAAGTTTCACATCAAACCATACATGAGGATCAAAATGACCTTTGAATTCCGGCGGCGCGCGAAGCTGGTCATGAGGAATATCAGATGACACGGGAACAGTGCTTATGGTCATTGACATACTTGCCAGGGCCTCTGTCATTTTTCCCTCCAAATGCAGGCCATTGTAAAGAATTAAGTCCGCATTCGATAAAAGCTCCACATCGCCCTGAGTGGCCTTGTATAAATGAGGGTCAACACCCGGTCCCATAAGCGTATTTACTAAGGCTTTATGACCCGCGATAACTTTTGCGGCGTCTCCAATCATGCCCGTAGTGGCTACCACCTGAATGAGATCGGATTTTGTTTTGTTCTTTCCTGTCTGAGAGCATGAAACGAAATAATAGCTGGAGCATAATAGCGCCATTCCAAGCAGAGTTTTCATAAAGTGTTTGAATGAAAGAATTCTATTTTTCATAATGAATTATCCGCGCCATCCGTCCGGTTTTGTTTCAGGTATATGCTTAAATTCTTTTCTTGTACGCTGAGGTTTTTTTCTGAATGCATCCAACGCCGCTCGCGTCTCTTCGGGGAGACGACTTAAATACTCCACATACTCGTGAAGTTTCTGCGCTGTTGAACCTGAGATTCCATGTTCAATTTTGCAGGTATCTGTTTCGGCTATCCCTGAGGGTAGTCCCAGGGTTTCGGAGAAGAATGTGACAAGATCATTGTGGCGATGCACAAACTCGTCCGCCAACTTTCGCCCCCTATCCGTTAATTGAACTGCGCCGCGATCGGGATGACTGGTCAGGCCCAGCGCTCTCAATTTTTGTACGGTTCGAGTTACAGTAGGCAGGCGAGTGCCCAAGGCAAGGGCAATGTCTGTTATCCTGACCTCATCTTCAGGACGTGATTTTTCCAGACGCTGAATTGTCTCCAGGTAGTCTTCCTGAACAGCGGTCAGGGAAAGTTCATTTGCATCTTGATTTGAGTTCACTACTGGTTCCGTATTTCTAATTTATTTCAAGTTCAATTCGTTAAATTACCCGTGGGTAATTACCTGTAGATAAGAGATTCTTACTCCGCTGTCAAGTTTTTCGATGGAGCGGGGTTTATTTTGCTCCCACATGTCGTCGAAATCAGGAAACAAACCGCCCCAAGTTGGTGTTGTTCAATTAGGTAGACCGTCAGAGAGGGATTGTTAGAGAGTTTCAAGGGTCGAGAGATATAACGCTAATTCTTCTTAGTGAGCGCCCTTTTGATGCGTCGAATTCTTCTAAACGAATTCTTCCAAAACGGGGTATCAATCTAAAGGAGGCTGTTTTCTAAATTGCGACCTAAAATATTACATGAATGGACCCGCCGGACATCAGAAGCCGCGCGAATCCAGAAAGAAATCCTAAGACCTCTGCACGAGCTTTATGGTTTAACTCCCGATCGCGGATTGGTTCTGGGAATTGAGGTAGCCTTCAATGAAAACTTGAAGAAAGTCTATTGCGCCAGTGTATTGATGCGCTATCCGGGATTTTCAGAATTGGAGCGAGGGTTTGCCGAGGCGGACACGCCGTTTCCTCACAACCCTGATCTACACTCTTTTCGGGAAGGGGGAGTGATCTGTAAGTCGCTGGAAAATATCAAAGCCACGCCTGATTTTCTTATGATTCAGGGCGATGGCATTAACGCGATCTCTGAAATAGGAATTGCAACCCACATGGGAATGATTTTCGACATTCCCAGTATTGGTTGCGCTCGGCGGATGCGAAGCGGAACCAGGCCCAAAGTTGGCAAGTTCAAAGGAGCAACTACCAGGATTCTGCGGGATGGACAGGAAGTGGCGATAGCTGTGCGAACTAAGCCCAAGGTTAAGCCGATTTACATTTCTCCGGGCTATAAGATTGGGCTGGCTGATTCAGAAAGGCTGGTGATGGGTATGCTACGCGGATTCCGAACGCCTGAACCGATAAGAGTTCCCCATCTGTTGGTAATGCGCCTCAAAAACGAGTCTGCCCGTCTGGAAGAAGCTGAGCGTTCTTGAATTCCACTGAAATTTCGATCAAGGATTTCGAATTTTGTCGCGAGCCAGAGTTTCGCGAACGTCATGACATAGCTTATATTCAGCGTAGAGCTAACGAATCGCTCCAAAGCTGAGATGTCCCAAAGTAGAACTTCGAGTAAGTTGTTTTAACGCCCATGACAAAGTTTCCGATAGACTCAAGACTCAATAGAAATCTGAATGATCTCGAACGGCGGATTCTGAATCTTTCGGGCCAGCTCTACCCGGGGCTGATCAGGGTACGAAGACATCTGCACGAGCGTCCCGAGCTGGCCAATGAGGAATTTGCCACTACCCAATATCTCAAAGAAAGATTACAGAAAATAGGCGCCAAAATCCGCCGCATTAGCCTGCCGACTGGCATAGTCGCTGAAGTTGGAGGCCGCAAGAAAGGTCCAACAGTCGTTATTCGAAGCGACCTTGACGCGCTACCCATCAAAGAAAGAACGGGATTGTCATTTGCGTCCAAATTTCCTGGAAAAATGCACGCCTGCGGCCACGACGCGCATATGACAATTGTTTTCGGCGCCGCTTGTGTTTTATCCAAATTGAAAGAAGAATTCGCCGGGAATGTTCGATTCATATTTCAACCTTCAGAAGAACAACCGCCCGGCGGAGCGACGCCAATGATCAAAGCAGGAGCTCTTGCTAAACCCAAAGCTGATGCGATTCTGGGGTTGCATGTCGATCCGCGAGTCGCTGTTGGGAAAATTGGATTACGCGATGGAGTAACAATGGCGGCTGTTATTGATTTCGATCTGACAGTGACCGGAAAATCCGGTCATGCCGCACGACCCCAAGAGGGAGTTGACGCAATTGTAATCGCATCGGAAATTATTGACTCTCTTCAGAAAATTATCAGCAGAGAAACTGATCCGTTCGAGCCATTGGTCCTGACGGTCGGGAAGATTTCCGGCGGTGTTGCGCGGAATGTTATTGCCAGAGAAGTTGTTATTTCCGGCACAATGCGGGCATTGAATATAAAGGACGCCAACCGTCTTCCGGGAATGGTGCGGCGCATTGCAGACAATATATGCAGAGCCAGAGGCGCGGGCGCGAAAGCCCGTCTTGACATAATCGCTACTTATCCTTCTCTTTCCAACGTTCCCTGGGTTAATGAAATTTTCAAAGAGTCGTTTGATAATTTATTCGGGAAAAATAAAGTTGTCGAAACCGAACCGGTGTTGGGTGGCGAGGATTTCGCATGTTATCTGAAGAAGGTTCCCGGAGCTATGGTTAGGCTGGGAATTCGCAACTCCAAAATTGGGGCGACCAAATACTGGCATTCCGACGAATTTATGATAGATGAAAGAGCGATCTATTATGGAGTGGCCCTTTTAACAAGCGCCGCTCTGCGAATTCTCAAGCGATGATGCGAATGGTAATATCTAAATCAATCAAATCGCTTTACCGGGCGCCGAAATTCTCAACCGTAGCGCTTCTAAATAACTCACAATGTACGCGGTCAGGATACTCTCTCGCTCTATTCACGCGCGATGAGAATAGTTATCGAAAAATTTTGTCGGTGTGTGTTTTAACGATAACCATAATCATCAACACGGCTCTTAGTTCGTTTGGCTGGTTACGGTCCACTGACTTTTACTCGCGCGATTTTGTCGCGATTGGCGACTATTCGCGCATAACCGCAATAGCTTCAAGCTCCCAATTGGCCTATTTCGCTTCCACAAGCGGAATAATCAGATATGAGATCACCAGCGGCGAATGGATTGAGCCTCTTTTGGGATTTTCAGGATTATATGATTACCCGATTCACCGAATGGCCGTGTCATTTGATGATCAAGAAGTTTGGATTGAAACTGATCTGGGAGTTTTTGAATACTCACGGGTTTTCGGACGCTGGTCGGATATCGGCAATTTCCCCACAGAAGAAATCAGAGGGGAGTATGTTCCACCCGAGCCATTTTACCTTACTCCCCCGGGCTTTGTTTATCTCCCCGATGGTTTTCTCCTGGATGATTATGGACGCAGATTTCCGACTGATCCGGTTTTCAAGGATGAGAGCGGATATATATGGATGGGCGTGGCTGGATACGGTCCCGCTATGAGCGAAAGCGCCGGGGGGCGTGTCAATTTTCTGAATTTCGGCCTCTTGCAGGAAATGGTCAGAGATATCTCGAAAATTGGAAATATGATTGTTGTTGGAGGAGAGCGGATGACTGAGGGCCGTTCGGGACTGACATTAATGGATTCAGAAACAGGCGAATTTCGTTATCTCGAACAGGGACTACATTCCGAATTCCCATATGCGGACATCAACTCGATCTCGCACACCGCTGAGTTTATTTACGCCGGACTTGATCGAGGACTGGTTGAAATCGACCGTTCAAGTCTCCAGCCGATTCGTCTCTATACGAGATTCGACGGTCTGCCCAATGATTTCGTCTACGCGACTCTTGCGATTGGAGAAAATGTTTTTGTGGGCACCGAATCGGGTCTGGGTATCATTTTTCCCGACTCAACTGGGGTAAAAGAGGTTGCCGCCAGGAGGCTGAATTTTGAAAGGGTGTTTTGCCTCGAGCGTGGCGGCAGGGTTTCGCGGAAAGGGAAAATGCTTTCGCCGAAAATAACGCCCCGTCATATCTGGATAGGCGCAGAAAGCGGAGCGTATCGACTTGAATTGAAATCTTTTAAACTACAAAAACTGACCGACCCGGAATTGATTCTGGAGAGTCCGATTTATGACATTGAAGTCGCAGGGCCTTTTTTGTGGTTCCTGGCCAGAGACGGATTAGTTAGAGTTGACCAAACAAATGGAGAAACCCGGTCATATCCGGATTTCAACCGCTTCTTTCAAGGAGAGGCGTTGGCCGCTAATGATCAGATTGTGGCTATTGGAACGCAGAGTGGATTGCACATCTTTAATCATAGGCGAAAGGGGTATGAACCAATTGTCTTCACGGTAGCCGACGGTTTGCCGTCCAATTTGGTAAGGTCTCTGATGATGGACGGGGATTATCTCTGGATAGGGTCGGATCGCGGACTGATACGTTTCTGGTGGAATAATCCGGCCAGAAACGATTTTGACGACTAGGATTCGAGGCGAGCGACTAATTGATCGAATTTCAAAGCTCAAAAAGGACTTTTATTTTTATCGAGACCTGAAAACCTGTCACGCGAGAAAGCCGTATGGGAAATGGCTCTTGGTCGGAAAATTCAGTTGATGTATACTGGATTTAGATGAGCCGGCTCTGATTTGAGAGCCTGGTTTTTTAAGATATAAATTTGGTGGGATCAGAGAGGGTTTTGGGTGGTCTTTTTCCGAAAGAAATCAAGAGAGCAAATCGAGCGACGAGTGCGAATTTGCGTTGTCTTTTCAATGGGCGTTTTTCTTCTGGCGTTTCCGGGAAAAGTTAGATCGGCAGATCAGACTCAATTTAAAGTTCATGAAATTTCTGTTGAAGGATGGACTCTGGGAGTTTTGCACGGAGACTTCAACGGCGACCGGCTCGGCGATGTAGCGATAATATATTTTCCTACCCTCGGCGCACACGACCGGCGCTATCTTGCGTTCTTCTTACAGAATAAAACTTCGGTATTCAGCGCGAGTCCGTCCGGGCTTCTGGAACTACCGGCTACTGCAACCCAGTTTCAGGCTGTTGATCTGGATGGAGATGGAGTATTTGAAATTTTGTTTGTGGACAACAACGGCGTTCAAGTGGTTCGCTTTGATACCGGAAGTCAAACACCGAAGTCGCGTCGGTTGATAAGAAAAAACACGATCTATAGCGCAGGAGTATTTAGAGGCGCGATAGTTGAAAATCTCGCGCATGATCTTAGCGGATCGCCCGGTCTTGAAATTATTATTCCCACATCGGACGGCGCCGCCATTTTCGAAAAAAGCGACGACGGCAAGTACCAGCTCTTAAATGAAATTTCTCTAACCGAAGTGGGAGCGCGGAGCTCCGTCGATTTAAGTATTTTTAGCGACAGGAGCGCGAGAAGTTACGTTCTGGAAATTCCGCGCAGCGTAGTTTCTGACGCCGGGCTCGACGGAAGAGCTGACATTTATTTTCTCTCAAGCCGACGAAGCTCTCTTTATGTGCAGGATGAATCGGGAGCCTTTCCGCGAAGCGCTGACAATACCACAATTTTTACACCGTTCACATCTAATGAAGTCTGCCGTTCGTATCTCAAGGACTGTAACGGTGACAACAGACTTGATCTGGTAAACCTGCGGCAGCGTGGGGGGATTTCAGCAAAGGAGACAAAAGTTGATTTCTATTTGGCGAACTCGGCCGGGTTTTTCAGCGCGGTTCCGACAAAAACATTGACAATTTCCCAAGCTCATTGCGGAATTGAGCTAACTGATATTGACGGCGACAGAATTCCCGAATTGGCTTTGCCAACTATCGAGTTGGGGACAATGTCTGCGATCAAGATGATGATGCAAAAAAAGGGTAGCGCATATTTATTGATTTATCCTCTCGTGGCCGGAGTACCGCAAGAAAATTTGATGGTTCGCAAGAAATTGGATTTCAGGCTGGACTATGACAGTCCTCGGCCGGATCAGGAGGTAACCATAAATTGGTCGGCTGATTTTAATGCGGATGGCCGAAAAGATTTGGTGTATTCTGACGGCGCGGGGAGTTTGAAGATATTTTACGGTCAATCGAAGGGTTATATTACTGACGAGCCGAACCTGGAGATTGAAGTGGAAGACGCTTTCAGATTATCCAACACCGAGTTGAACGGTGATGGGAGGGATGATCTGATTGTGGAAAGTGTGAACGCTGGAAAAGCCAATACAGTCACTGTTCTTTTAAGTACCGGATTATGAAAACACGATTATTAGAAGATCTTCCGCAGAAAATATCTGCGATAATTCTCGCTCTTCTCTTGTGGGTTCATGTCGCTACGGATAAGACATACGAATTAACAGCCGCAATACCGGTTACTTCGGTGATTATACCCGACGAATTCTGTTTGGCGGAGGCCCCGCCGGATTCGATTTTTGTAATAGTTTCATCGACAGCGAAAAGGTTCTGGAGGAGTGGCTGGCGAAAAGCCGGTCTTGTCCTACGCGCGGATGGAGCGCGGAGAGGAAGACGCGAATATGATGTGGACCTGGGGAATCTTTCGTTGGTTTCGGCCGATGGAATAACACTTTACGGTGTAGCCACTCCCCGGACTATTCGGCTGAACCTGGATATTCGCGAAGAGCGAGTCGTTCCGGTTGTTAGCAGAATGATTGTTGAAACAGCGCCAGGATTCGCTGTGTCTGTGATAGATAGTTTTTTTCCGCAAAGAGTTACGGCGACAGGTCCCAGGAGTTCAATTCAGCGTTTGAACGCGGCTTTTACTGAGTCGCGGGAGCTAAATAATGTTTCGAGCGCATACGACCTCAAGGTTGGATTGGAAGCAGTTGGATTGTATGGCGTGGTTTTTGAGCCGTCGGAAATTACGTATAGAATACTCGTGCAAGCCGTTAGAGAGAGGCTCTTCTCCGGAGCGCCAGTAGTGATTTTCAACGCACCGCATGACTCAATATCGGTTTCTCCGGCGAGTGTGGATTTGACGTTGATCGGACCTCTTGAAATGATAGATACCATTCAAGTTTCAGACATAACAGTCAGCGCGGACTTCAGAGCGAGTGATAGCGCCGGGTTTGCCAGAATCAAAGTTTCTTTGCCCTCTCGACTTAGTATCAAGAAAATCTCTGACACTTTGGTTTATTTTTCTGTGGATTCCAGCGGGAAGTGAATCGAGGCTACCTTAATATCGGTCTTAATATCGGTGCTTTCTGATCGTTCGCTCTGAGTCATAATAGATACTGAAAAATGCTTACTCTTGGCGTTGAGACTTCCTGTGACGAAACATCAGTCGCAATTGTGGACGACGGTGTTCATGCGCTTTCCAACGTGATCTTGAGTCAGGAGGAACATAGTCGTTTTGGCGGAGTAGTTCCCGAAGTAGCAAGTCGCTCGCATGTGCGCACGATAAATCCGATTTTCAGAGAGGCTCTTGATAAGGCGGGTTGTAAGATTGAGGATATTGATTTAGTTTCCGCCACTTATGGTCCGGGTTTGGTAGGTTGTCTCCTGGTAGGACTTTCATTTGCGAAGGGTTTGGCGCAAGGGTTGGGTTGCAAGTTTGTTGCGGTTAATCATCTCGAAGGTCATATAGCATCGAATTTTCTTACACACTCAATATCGAATAAACCTCACATTGCGTTAATAATCTCTGGCGGCCATACAATGTTGATTCATTTTCATTCTTTTGGTCGGTATGAACTTCTGGGCAAGACGCGCGATGACGCCGCCGGTGAGGCGTTTGATAAAGTCGCTAAGCTTCTCGGGCTGGGATATCCGGGTGGGGCCAGAATAGATAGAATTAGTAAAGGCGGAAATTCGAACGCATTTAATTTTCCAAGACCCATGTTAAAAGGATCGAGCTATGAATTTTCATTTTCAGGTCTCAAAACCGCTGTGGCGCGGAGCCTGAAAAAAATGGACACCAATACCAGAGCCAAAAATTTGGAGGATATCTCCGCTTCATTTCAGGAAGCTGTGGTGGATGTTCTCTCTAGTAAGGCTCTTAGAGCAGTCGAAATATCAGGTGTTAGAACACTGGCGGTTTCGGGAGGAGTAGCCGCAAATACTCGCCTGAGAGATGTTCTAAGGGAAAAATGTGAAAGAGGAAATATTGATCTTCATTTTCCAGACGAAGAATTTTGTACGGATAATGCGGCGATGGTCGCTGCGGCCGGATATTTCCGCTATCGGGCGTTCGGGGAATCGCCGTTTGAAATTGATGCGAGACCATCCTTAAGCGTTTCGGATTCATTGAGCGGATAAATATTTTATTAGATAGATTTTGGAGTTTGCGTAACCTATTGTGTGGCACCGTGTTATGATATAGAAAGAATAAGTAGGGGATGTAATGGTTGCTTCAATAACGCTTAGAGGGGAATGATTGAGGGAATCGTTGAAAATTGATATTCTTCAGCGCTAACTAGGTTTGGGGCATCCCTTGACTTTCCTTTGGGCGCTTAGTAGTTTTTTGGCCGCATTATGCGACTCTGTCGATCGTCATGCGCTGGCAGAAGAGCGAAAGAGAATTCTCTTGAGTAGCGCTCTTTTTGAAATCGGTCGACAGAATTCGAGTTTCCCGAATGAGCTCGATTAGTTAGCGAGCTACTGTTGAAGAATGATTAAAGGTCTGGCGCGAAAGTCGACACGGCTCAAAGAAAACCGCCACCCGGGAAAATATTGGGCCGCAGCTTCGGCGAAATCTCCCGGAAAAATCTCTCCCCTGACTGCGCAAGCTCTCACCATCCTTTTGAGACGGTGACTCAGAGTAGCGGAGTCGATTTTCAAGCGAAAATTGAGATCAGGCGAGCAAAAAATTAAAGACAACATAAATTAGAAAAATTACGAAGAGAAAACACACAGAGAAAAATTTGGGGATAGTTGTTAAGGATGATCTTACAGATAAGACGCGGTTTGTCAAAACAACCCGCGTTTTTGGACTTCTCCTCCGGAGTGAATAGATGAATTTAAATTTTGTGCGAGTTATGAAAGTTGCAACTTCCGCAGTGGCCTTGGGGCTTTGTACGTTATTTCCTTTGTCGGATGCGCAAGCTGGTGGGTATGGGAATTATGTTGGAGTAAGGGCGCGCGCTCTTGGAGGAGCGTTTCGGGCAATAGCCGATGATTGGACCGCTCCAGTCTATAATCCCGCAGGCTTGGCTTATGTGCTCGATAATCAGGTTGGCGGTTCGGCTGGTTTTTTTCACAATCGCTATTTATATAATCCCGATGTGTTCCTAGAGGACCCATTAGGCAAAGAATATGGAATCGGATATACAAACGGTTTTGATATTCCCAACTCTCATAGATTTGATTACACACCTGAGGCGGGTATAGTATTGCGTTCTCCGTTCTG
>JACZUZ010000418.1 GCA_022572905.1 Candidatus Zixiibacteriota bacterium
CGAACCTGAAGCTAGTTATCGCCCCGCGACATATGAACAGAGTCAAAAACATAATAGGTATATCCGCCACCGAAAAAATAACTTACCGCAAGTTCAGTGAAAACGGATCGGACGCGAATACCGGCGAAAGCGAAGCTGAATTGGTTCTGGTGGATGTATTCGGTAAGCTGGATGAGATATACGGCGTGGCCGACGCGGCATTCGTTGGCGGCACAATGGCTCCGATTGGAGGACACAACTTGCTGGAGCCGGCTTTGCGTGGGGCGCCGACTTTGTTTGGCCCGCATACGGAGAATGTTCAAGACTCCGCTCTAGCGTTGATCAAAGGGAATCATGGCCAGCAGGTGTCCGATTGGAGCGAATTTGAAAGAGCCACAAGAGACATACTCCTTGGGAAACGGGTGTTTGATCGTTTGAGCGAAGCTCCGGTGAGCGACTCTCCGATTTCAAAAACTCTTGCTCGCATGAGTCAGGAGTTCCCGGAACTCGGATTTTCAGGAGAGTCATGATCTCTGCCCCGAACTCTCTTGAGAGGTGGTGGAGGGATGTTCGCTGCGCTCCGCTTTTCTCAGGACGCGGAGCTATGCGCTTGTCATTGTTTTATCCGCTTTCATTTCTTTACTGGCTGGCGCTTCGGTTGCGCTCGGTATTCTCCGCTACTCCCCGGCGAATTTCGGTTCCCGTTATTTCGGTCGGAAATATCACTACCGGCGGAACGGGCAAGACTCCGCTTGTCGGCGCATTGATCGAGATTATCGAAAGCTTCGGGTTGCGGGCGGGCGTGGCGCTTTCGGGTTATGGACGGTCCGGGGAAAAAGAATTTATTGCAACCGGTAAGGAACTGTCTGCGCATGACGCCGCAGAAATCGGTGACGAATCGCGCGAACTGGCGGCCAGATATGCAAACGCTGTCTTCGCTATTTCTGGGTCAAAGCGAAATTCGCTGCGCTTGTTAGAAGACTACTCACAGAAAACTCGATTGGGGGCGCTCATAATTGATGACGGATTCCAGAGCGCTGCTGTGTATCGTGATCTCGATATTGTTCTATTGAGCGCAAGATCACATCGCGCTGATTACAGACTGCTCCCGTTGGGCGAACTAAGGGAGCCGCTTTCAGGACTCAGACGGGCGGACATTATAGCTATATCGCATTTAGCGCAATCTGATGAGGAGCCTCCCGAATGGTTAACCAAACTTGTGGAGGAACATTCCCGGTCGGAAACACCGAAAATATCAATCGTCTCGGACTTTGAATTGCGTCAAGTGGCTTCTGTTAAAACAGTGGACGAGAGCGATTCAGCCACTAAGCCGACGCCCCCGCCCTCGCCCGCAGGCCGGGCTTTGCTGGTTTCCGGCCTTGCCAGGAACAGCTGGTTTCATGAGTCCGCCAAAGCTCAGGCTGTTGATATAGTCGGAATTCTAGAGTTTGCGGATCATCAAAAATACGATTCAGGGTCAACAGAATTGATAAATCAAAAACTTCATGAATTAGTAGCCGACTACATCTTGACCACAGCCAAGGATTGGGCCAAGTTAGAGAAGTGGGCTTGGGATGTTCCCGTGTGGCTCCTCGAAACGAGAATGAGACCTGAGACTATGAATGAACTTAGAGAGCGCTTGGAGAATATCCTTTCCGACCGCGCCGCAGTCTCAAGTTCAACCGACCAGTAGATTCAGTCTCATAGAGAATCTCATGAAGGATCTCATGAAGAATGTTATGGATAGAGCGGAATTCGACATAATCGTAATTGGATCAGGCATAGCCGGATTATCCTACGCTCTAACTGTCGCCGAGGGGAATCCCCGTCTGCAAGTGGCGATTGTCACCAAGAAAGAACGACCGGATTCAAATACCAACTACGCGCAGGGCGGAATAGCCGCCACACTTTCGCCTAATGACACTGCCCAGATGCACATAGATGACACTCTTCGATCCGGATGCGGACTTTGCCGGGTGGATGTTGTCACAAAAATCGTTAAGCTCGGCCCGCGTTCGGTAAACAAGTTGATTGAGAGGGGAGTTTCATTCACACGTAGCCCTAGAAAGAATGATTCGTCCCAAGCCGATCTTGATCTGGCGCTCGAAGGAGGGCATAGCGCTCGCAGAGTCGCCCATGCGGCTGATCTAACCGGAAGAGAAATTGAAAGAGCGTTACTCGAGGGCATAAGCGCCAGCCCCAACATAACAGTATTCGAAAATCTCATCGCCTGCGACGCTTTACAAGCGGTTGATTGTGCTGTTCCGACAATCGCCGGTATTCTCGCATACGATTCTTCCAGATCGGAATTCAGAGAATTATCCGGCAAGCTAACGATGATCGCCACAGGTGGCGTCGGGCAGGTGTATGCGCACACAACTAATCCATTGATTGCCACGGGCGATGGATTGGCGATGGCGTTCAGGGCCGGGGCGACTGTCGCTAACCTGGAATTTATGCAGTTTCATCCTACGGCGTTTTACGAAGACGCGGATCATTCCTTCTTGATTTCGGAAGCAGTGCGCGGCGAGGGCGGGCGACTTGTGAATGGCGCCGGTCATGCGTTCATGCTCGACTATGACTCGCGCGGAGATTTGGCGCCGCGC
>JACZUZ010000419.1 GCA_022572905.1 Candidatus Zixiibacteriota bacterium
AAAACATTTAATACTATCGCCGATAGTAGTCCGTCTCCAAAAAGTGGCTCCACGTTTATATCGTAGACGCCAATCGGGACTTGAAACGAAAATGCTCCCGAAAAATCTGTGTTGTCTCCGGGTGTTTCTACTTTCACGCCGGTGTTGCTGTCATGCGCGTCGAGATCGGCGTTTACGACCGGAATTGCTCCTGGCCCTAATACCGTGCCTGAAATTATTACGGGGATACCAAGAGTAACATTAATGGTGGTATCTCCCGAGATTGGCACATCTCTTAATTCAACGGCCAGATACGGCTCTCCCATAACAGGTCTGTATTTTATAGTGTAGTTCCCCGTAGCAAGGACGATGGCGTAGAATCCGTTACCAGCGCTGTTATCATGAGGGGTATCCACCGTATTGTCGTTGTCGTCAGTTACTTTTAGATCAATACCGGGAATCCCCACTCCGGTTGTATCACGAATGAAACCGGATACCAGATGTCCGGAATTTAGGGTTACGTCAAGTGTTAAATTATTTAAAACATCCACATCCGTTACGAGTTTTGACAAAAGCTTTAACAAATTGCTTACGGGCACGAACTTGAACTGATATCTTTCATCGGGTAGACCGCTGATACTGTATTGCCCGAGACCGTTAGTGATAGTCAATGGGATTCCAATCGGATCGCCACCATCGGTAAAGAGAAACACTTGGACGCTGTCCTGAGGAATCGCACCTTGATTTGTAACTGTGCCTGAAACGGTGAATGTTTGCGGAAATGCCGATCCGCCAAGCGCCAATATGAACACGAGCATAAGGGTCGGCTTTATAGATTTGGTTAAACGAATCTTAGTTTTCATCTTAGTATACTCTTTCTTTCGTAGCAGTAATGTTACCGTATTATGAGCATCGTTCGCGAGACCGTGTTCCGTGCGGCGCTAAGGCTGTAGAAATAGACTCCACTGGCGACCGGGCGGCCGTCATCATTGTCTCCCTCCCAGATGGCTTCATAATATCCGGCTGGTTGGATTCCGTTAGTTATGCGCTTGACCTTTTGGCCCAGCGCGTTATATATATTGATTTCAATTTCAGTGTCTTCAAGCAATAGATATGGAATCTTTGTTCCACCATTGAATGGATTTGGATAATTTTGTTTAAGCGAAAACTGATTCGGAATCGTCGGAGAGCTTCCACCAAGCCTCAGTATGATTGATGTGTCGCTGGTCAGATTAAAGTCTGGAATTGTGAGAGAAACGCTCAAAATTGGAGTTGGAGAATTAACAGACAGATCGTAAACTCCGACAGGAGCGGTTATGTCCACCGTACCTAGTCTGTCAACCGTGTCATGCGCGGAAGGAATTGCCAGCCCCGATAAAGGGTTTGTCAAAATAAGCTTGTACCCCTGGGCGGGGTTGAGAAATTCATCCACTATAAAAGCGTGGACGATCACTCCGGTATCCAGAGCAATGGGGCTCCAGATGGTATCACTTCTTATAGCGATATTTGTGAACAATTTACCCACATAACGACCGCCCCTGTGAGACGCTACTAGAATACTCGTAGTATTCACCGGAACACCGAAGCTGAAAGCGCCTGTCGCGTCTGTGCTTTTGCTTCTTACTGTAGTCGGGATCGGTCCCGATGATTCGAACGCCACTATATCAATTTTGGGGAGACCGATTCCGAAAGCATCGATAATCTGGCCCAGGAGATTATATTTTTGAATTTTTAGAACAATAGTAATCGTCGTGTCGCTTTGAATCGAGACGTTTCGAAAAACAGTCCGGTCAAGAATTGTTCCGGCCGGCGGATCTGCTTTTATTTCATAAATGTCGGGCAGGATTGCGACTGTTGTGGTCCCGTCAACGCCGGTGTTGTCATTGGGTGTGTATTGACGAATGCGCGTACTTTCAAGGGTAAAGTCCAGATCGACGCCTCGAATGGGAATACCATCCTCATCTTGGACTATTATTGTGACAAGGACTCCGCTCTTGAGTGACTGAATGATTACGGTGTCGGAGCTAAACATAACTCTGTCGATTCGAGAGCCGACAAAGCGGCTGCCGAGCGGCGGTGCAAACTGCAGGGTGAAGACTCCGGAAGGGACAACGACGTTGTAAACTCCCAGACTGTCGGTTTTGTCGTTTGCGACAAAAAGATCGGCGCGAGTAAGCGTGTCTCGAAGACCTATACTAATCCCTTTCAAGCCAACGCCGAATTCGTCAGTAACAATTCCTGTCAAGAACAAACCACCTGGCAGAGTAACATTGATCGAGGTATCGTTCACTATATTTACTGAATCGATTTTGATCCCTCGTAATCTGACTCCGGGGGGAGGTTCGAAGCGTACTCGATATAGCGCAGGAGGAACAACAATCCAGTATGCCCCGGTTATGAGATCGGTTTCATCTCTCGGGGTATAGACGCGTCCGGCCCCGATTGTATCAACGTCCAGATCGACATCACCAACCGGAAAGCCCAATGTGTCGGTTACAAATCCTGAAATTACAGCTCCGAAATCGAGTGTAACGTTAAGCTCCACGCTCGAATGCAAATCGATATTGAAAAACCTCTTGCCTACAAGTCT
>JACZUZ010000420.1 GCA_022572905.1 Candidatus Zixiibacteriota bacterium
AAGAGTTAATTCAGATAAGGAATGATTACTCACATCCAAAACCAGACCCTCGTGTTTACATGTGTGTTGAACATTGGGGGTCTGTCCACACTGATCTTTCCGGCTATTTACAAAAAGAATTGAGAGTTAAGAACAATCTATTGAGATATACTCAGACTGGTCTCCCTCGGGACAAATATCGTATAATGCCCGAACATGCGCAAAACATCCTTGGCATTGTTAATGATATTGAAAAGCGTTTAGTGAAGATTATGTGTAATAGCGCGAAGAAAATTGAAATTGAAGACTGGGTTGTAAACGACAGTTTCACATTATGTTATCCTCCTGATGCAACACTCAAAGATATCCCGGGATATCCTACGACAAAATAATTTTATTCAACGCATAAATTGGAACGCGTCCACAAATATCGGTAACCCCAAAAAGGTAAACTCATGAAAACAACAACCCTCCTCCCGCTCCTCTTCCTCGCCGCGTGTCAGAGCGCGAATGATAATTCATCGGTGAGCGATAAATCACAAACAGATTCAACCACGCAAGAAACAACTACGATCAAACAGAAACGCGTCACCGGAGTTGGGGGAGTGTTTTTCAAAGCCGAAGACCCGGAAAAGCTTCGCGACTGGTATCGGGATCATCTCGGATTGGTGACCAATGAATACGGTTCGCTTTTTGAATTTCGCAATACCGACAAGCCCGAAGAAAAAGGATACCTGCAATGGAGTCCATTCTCAGCCGGGACAAAATATTTTGAGCCTTCCTAGAAAGATTTCATGATCAATTATCGCGTTGAGAATCTCGAAAGGTTAATCGAACAATTGCGCGCAGAGGACGTAACTATACTTGACACAATCGAGTCGTACGATTATGGAAAAATTCGCGCATATTATTGATCCGGAGGGAAACAAAATCGAACTCTGGGAGCCGGTGGATTCTGATTTCACAAGATTGTACGAGGGAAAGACAACTCACTAGAGTTTGAACAAGAACAATTATGGGGCAGATGTGACTTCGGCGAGCTCAGTCGAGTCCGGACATCTGCCGCCCACGAAACTAGGAGTTTGAACAAAGGAGCTACATGATGGACGGAAAACTAATGGTCGGAGTAATGATGCTCTTGCTGGGTGGGCTCATGCTCTTAGATGAGCTCGGTGTCATCAGAGATATGAGCGGGTATTTCGCTCCTTTGGCCCTCATTGCTGTTGGAGTGTCATTTTTGTTCGCCAAGAACAGGAAATGTTGCGACAATAAACACGATAAAGACAACAACAAGGAACGCGCCGAGTAGCGCGAACTGCGACGCGAATTATTCCAGCAGATAACTATAGCTCCGGGCCATATCCTGACGTGTCTCGCAATTATCACAAAAACGTATGTACATCTGATAATTCTTTCGGGCGAGCGTAACATCACCGGATTCGGCGGCGGCGATAGTGAGAATTCTATAGCCAAGCTCTGAACGCGGATAAATTTCAATCAATTTGTTTCCGCAACTATCCGCGCCGATGTAATTTCCATGTAGCAGATAATAATCCCCCAAGAGCGAGTTCAAGCGCTGATCGCGGGGATGAATTTCCAACCCCCTCTTTACCAGATCCAACGCCCTCACGCTCTGCTGTTTTTCCGCCAGAAGAAGCGCATAGTAGATGTAACAATTGACGTTTGCCGGCGCCATGCGAAGTGCATTTACAAAACGCTTTTCGGCCAAATCGCGATTTCCGATTAGTTTATTGTAGTGTCCGCTCAAGAACTGGGCGTCGACCGTGAGGGAATCATTCGCCATGATTCGTTCGATTGGAATGCGCGCGTCTATATAATTGCCAGCCTTGATCAACTTCCAGGCCTGGTTAATGACTCTCTTGATTGGAAACAATTGTGATCTCATGCGAAGAGCGAGACGAGCCTTATCATACTCTCCCTGTCCCTTATAATACTGGTTGAGCACAAACCAACCGCTGGCGCTCTTTTTGGAGTCACTATTCAGTAATTCCACATAGCGCTCCTCAGCGGAGGCCGGATCATAGTTGATCCAGACGAAAGAGATCGCGCAGACAAGTGAGACAACTCCGAGATAAACGCCGCCGAAGCGCCATCTCCCGGTGAAACGCGTAACAATACTTTTGGCAAAAAACATATTGAGAGGCAAGAGAGTGAAAGACATCAAATCCCAGTCGCGCCCCATTCCCAAGACAGGATCAACCAGAAACAAAAACACCAATCCCCCCAGAGCAAAAAATAGTAGCGCAGTGTTAATGTTATCCCGATAGATATCTTTGTAGGACACGCCACAAAACAGGCAAAAGATTAGAGCCGGGAAAAGCAATAGCTCAAGATTAATAATATCCAGAATATGTTTGAGACTAAAAACATAATAAGCCGGATCGACTTGTTTGCCCGAAAAGAACGGAAGAAACGCATTTCGATATACTATATGATCTCTAATCATATACGCAATGAGAAGCGCCGCAAGAGCAATTCCGACAATGAGAGATATTGTGACTTTTTTTCGCTGGAATTCAGTTAATCTGTCTCTGTAGCGTCTGTACACAATATAGATAACT
>JACZUZ010000421.1 GCA_022572905.1 Candidatus Zixiibacteriota bacterium
GCTATTTCTTTGTCGCAAAGCGTCGGCAAAAAAGCTCAGATTTCAACCGCCGAGGTTTTCGAAATGCAGGGTAAAGGATTCTTTTTTACTCGCGACGGGTCGTTGAAATCAAATGAGGGCGAACTTGAGGTAAGATCCACAGACGGGCTGGTCTTCACGCTCCGATTTGGTGAAGTGGTCTATGGCAGCGGCCTTGATGTAAGTTCCGGGTCTAATACAGAAGACAGCGCCGCCCAGAGTGCGGGCGCCGCCGAAAACCGATATGTCTTGATTACAGTTCTTTTCGACTCGACAGTTTTTGGAGCGCCGCCTAAACATTCAAATACAGATTTTCAAAATATTCCCGACAGTCTCTGGAGCGAGGAAGACGAATACAACAAAGAGCTGTACGACGAATATATTGTTTGGGAATCGAGTGTCGATCTAGGACAAAAGAAGGCGACCGAGTTAAATCAATGGTTCGCGAAATGGTATTACGTAATCGCCGCAGACAGCTACGAGAATATCGACCTCAGCCGTAGCGATCTGGTTGTCGAAAAAATGTCCGACTCAAAAGGATAAGCCGCGCTCAAGCGCTCCCCGCATTTTTGACCCTATGCTATTTCTGAAATTTTCCAATATATTCCAATACTCTCCAATATTGAGCTAAGTGCGTTTCCCCACTCGTTTCTATATTTTAGGGGACAATGAGCAGAGCGTAGCGATAGTTGAGTTATTCGCTCTGATCTGGTATACTCATGCCGCAAATGATACTCAATAAAAGGAGTTTGGAATGAATTTAATAGGTACAAGGCGGACACGAATGATCTCAAGCGGTAATTTTTTTGTAATAATTTTGATTGCAACAGCTCTGTTAATTTCTACGGCATGTTCCGATTCAACAAAAACAAGTAACCAAAAATCCAACAAAACAGAACGAGCGCTAGCCGAGAATCTCTCCCCCTTGCTGGATGCGGTTCAGTCGGACTGGACCGAAACCGGAGCGGCCGGGATAAAATGGTGGGTACCGTCAGCGTGGGAAGTCGGGCCGTCCAGACCGATGCGAGTCGGAACGTTCTTCGCCCAGCCTGTTGCGGGAGATACCGAACCCGCGGAAATGAAAGTTAATTTCTTTGGATCAGGACAGGGTGGTAATGTCCAAGAGAATATCAAGCGCTGGGAAGGCCAATTTACCGACGCAACGGACTCGCTGGCCAAAGGCCAGGCGGCAGTGATTGACACAATGGTTAATGGTGTTAAGACTACCCTTGTTGAAATTGCTGGAGTTTTCTTAAGCTCACCCTCGCCGATGTCCAGGGTGTTCATACGTAAGTACGGTTTCATAATGTTTGGCGCAATTATTTCCGCTCCTGAAGGGGCTGTGTTTTTTAAGATGACCGGTCCTGCGGCTACTATGGAAGCGAATCGCGAATTGTTTCGCCAGACAGTCGGATCAATTCAGCCCTTGTAAATCGGCGAACTCTGTGTTAGCTCAATGTGTTGACGCAAGAATATTTTCCAAGTTATAGTTAAATAGACATGGCGCTCTTACATAAGGATATTCACAAATGTCAAATTCAAGTTGTAGCGGCTTCTCCGCAAAGAATATTGTATACGGAAGGAACACTATGTCCAGAAAGAATACCGTTTCAAGAATTAGTACTGCATCCGGATTGTACAATTCGCGCAAAACGCGCAATAGAATCGTTGCGTTAGGGCTTTTGTTAGCTATGTTTATCACTCCATCCTGTCAGAAAACAAATCCGGATCGAATGACCGAGCTTTCGCTACCGCAAACGCCCGCAATCGCTGTAGTAGACACTATACATGACGTGGAAATAACGGATAATTATCGCTGGCTTGAGGATGGCGAGGACGCATCCGTTAAGGCCTGGGCCGACGCGCAGGACGCATATACACGCGATATTCTCGCAAACGTCCCCGGACGAGAGTTTATTAGCGCCCGGCTCGGAGAATTGTTTTCGATTGGAGTTTTGACAAATGTTACCTCCCGCGGTGACAGATATTTCTACACGAAACGCGAGGGATCAACAAATCAGCCAATCTTATATTATCGAAGAGGCCTGAAAGGTGAACCCAAAGCGCTTCTTGATCCAAATGGGTGGTCCGACGACGGAACAGTCGCCATTGATTGGTATTCGGTTTCAAGCGACGGCGCTCTGGTTGCCTATGGTGTATCATCAGGCGGTGACGAGAATTCCACACTTCATATTATTGATGTTGACTCCGGAGAAAAATTGTCCGACACCATTCCGAACGCACGCGCCGCCGCGATAGCCTGGCTAAGCGACAACAGCGGTTTTTACTATACGAAATATCCGACTGCTGGAACTGTTCCCGAAGGCGACGAGCAATATTATCGCCGAATTTACTTCCACAACATGGGACAGGACCCGGACAATGATCCGCTGATTTTTGGAGAAGGGCTGGATAAAGCCGTTTGGCCGCATGTCGTAATTTCCGAAGACAATCGCTGGTTAATTGTCATGGTTTTCAAGGGGTGGACCCAGTCGAGCGTTTACATCCGGGATTTGAATTCAACAAACTCTGAATTC
>JACZUZ010000422.1 GCA_022572905.1 Candidatus Zixiibacteriota bacterium
ATCCCTGGATCGGAATAGCGTCGCTACGCAAACCCGCAGCGCTGGCTGAATCTAATTGCAAATTCAAAGTCCCTCCCCAGGAAAAAGGTATTACGAGCTTCTGAAGCGGCAGATAGTTCCTGGCGTATATGTCAAAGCGAGCGATATTGTCCACCGACGGGTTTACCGCAACCGAATCGCCATTCACAGTATCAGCGTAGGCCGCTATTAAATTAGCGCGATTCGACTCATATGGTCCGTCGGTGGTTTCAATTTGTACGCCCACTGAAAAGACCCCGGGAGAGTCGTATTGGTGAATTGGCGACTGAACAAACGCTGAGTCTCCATCTCCCAAGTCCCAAAGCCATTGATTGACTGTTTTGTTTGTTATTCCTGTGAATTGAACGTCCAGTGGCGCCTGACCAAAACTGGTATCAACGCCAATCCGAACTCCTGTTATCCAACCCGGAAGAATATCTTGTATCCAGCAATGCATTCTCCCCCACTGCTGTGAAGAGAATTCCGAATAGCAAAAGTCTGGCGCATAGCCCATATAATTCTGAGGATCAGTGGAGCCCCAGAGTAATCCGCTACAATCGTCAGTTCCGCCCGGAGGTGAGCAATTGAAATTGGTAGGAGTTGGGTCTGTGTCCGAGCATAAGTCCCCTGTTTCATCTCGGTCGGGAGCTCCGACAGCTTCATAGCAAACTCCGCAAGTCGCAACTTCCGAAACACCGTGATGAGTGTGCCAGAGACCAACGCAATGCCCGATTTCATGAGTGAGAGTCTTATTTCCATCTCCAAACCAGCTGTCATCTATAATTGTCCCACCCATGAAGGTCAGAGCGTCAGGATCCCAGGGGAAAGTTCCCACACCAATATATGGAGCTTGAATATCCACGACATAAACGTTTAGCATCTGCTCCGGTCTGTCAGCGAAGGTTGATTTCATAGCGAATTCTTCGGCGTCGGCAAAAAATCTGTATGCAGTCGAATTGATAAATTCCACTTCATACTCAAACTCGATCCGCGACGGATCAAAATCATTATTTAGCTGTTCAACTTGCTTTTCGACATCGTCCAGACTTGCGGCGGCTGCGCTACCGTCATCAAGAGTGAAGACATTGAATTTGAGGCGAATAAAAAGTTTCGAGACGCTTGAATCCGGGATATTTGCATTTCGCACCGAGGTTATGTCGCAAACGCCTTGCTGGGCGCAGGCGGCCTGTCCATCAAGGAGACCCTGATATTTCTGATCATAGCGAATTTGGGTCTGGCACCAATCAGCGCCACTCTGACCAGCGATAGACTTTGCGTTCTCCGGATCGGCGTTCATCCGTTCGCGAAGGACGCTGTCATCTCTGATGGTCGCCGCTGAGTTATCTTTTATGGACAAATTTTTACTTTCGTCGTCGGATAAAGCGGATCCGGATAAAATCAGCGGGAGGATAAAACAAAAGACAGCGCCGATGAGATTTCTGTTCGTTTGTGAAAATGAAAATATCTGAATCATATCGGCCGGTTCTCTTGTTAGAGATAAAAGCTATGTGGGAGGCCAGGATAAGATGGCTGGACATCGCTCAGGCGGTGAGGTTTCGCCTTCCTGTCTCCTAATATAAGCTAATGTGGACCTCCGGCAAGAGGAATAGGACTCTCAGCGCTGTTCCTCGGGGCGTGGGTGGGGAGGAATTCGGTTAAGACCAGTTAACATTTGACCGATTTAGAGTATACTGGCGAAGACGCGCGTCGCACAAAATATGCAATTCGCTTATCACTGAAGTAGCAAAACCTTTATTATGACTATAATGAAAAGTTCCGGTATGACTACTTCGTTACTGGCTCTGGCGCTCACATTAGGGCTTGTTCTGGCTCAGGGGTGCTCAGATAAAAACCCTGACGACTTGACGGGCGGAAACAATTTGGCGCCCACCGATAAATGGTATTTCACTCCTCGGGAGGGTGTTATGCTTCATGACACTCGGCTTCGCGAAATAACACCCGATCAGCCCAATGGAACATTCACAACGCTCTGGTTTGGTAATGACGAATTCGGAGATTTCAATCTTTTGTACTTGGACTCGAGCGTGACTTTTCTGGATAGCATCCCTCTGGGGAGCGAAATTCTGGCCTGCACATTGTGGGTGAAGGTTACCATGATGCCACAGTCCGATGGTGATAGCGTCTTGCTTGATCTCTGGACTTGCGACGAAAAATGGACCGAAAATGTGGCGACCTGGAATACCAGAGTTCTCGATACCGCCTGGACTACGGTTGGGGGAACTGGAACGCTTGTAAGACGCGACATTATTAAAGGCAAGCGACTCGATTTGTTCAACTTCGAATGGTGGGTCGGGGATGTACTTTTGGATACGGTTACCATCGAAGAATCGCGATATCTACCTATTCCGATAGACCCTATCGTAGCGAGCGCTAATCTGGATAAGACCTCACATGGATTTATCCTTAAGAACTCAGTGACCACAACCCCCGAAGCCTTCTTTACTCTTATTGCCAGCGAAGGTTTTGTGCAAAGCAATCACCCTTACATATCCTGGCGCTATCGCAATT
>JACZUZ010000034.1 GCA_022572905.1 Candidatus Zixiibacteriota bacterium
GATCGAAAGACGGGAGCCGCACAATTACGTTAATGCATTTACGATATTGTGATAACGGGTGTAGCTCGTCTTTTTTTATGGCCCGATCTAATTCGCGAATGCTTAGAATATTACGAAGGTGACTCCGTCATTTCACCGAGTGCAGAGCCATCTTGTTACCTTCACAGTCGAGGAAGAGCGCCATGTATCCGTATTCTTCGGATATCTGTTTCTTGTCTTGAATAATCTTGCCGCCTGCTTTCTCCACTCGATCTGCGACTACTTGCAAATCGGGACCGGCGTTCAAGTAAACAATCGCTCCCTGGGCGCCGGGAGTGTATCCTTCGCCACTAACAATGGCGCAACCCACATCGCTGTGCGGAAATATCCCCATTTTGAATGACCCAAAATTTATTGCTTGGATTTCGATTTCAAAAAGTGTCTCATAAAAGGACTTTGCTCTATCGAAGTCGCTAACAGGTATCTCAAACCAATGAGTCCAGCTTCTTTTGTTGTCTTGCGTCTCGGATTGATTTCCCATTGTTTTATCTCCTCGTGAATGAATTGGAACCGAGTTACGCTCATTTTTCAGCAAGAAACTTGCGTAGTGGTTCCCAGTATTTTGTGTCCCATCCTTTATCAACGTGCTCAAACATGTCTTCCGGAACTCCGCTCTGGTCTAACACAAGTTTAGCGCCATCGCCGTCTGCGCTCAGCGCGAATCGAACAATCGAATACACGCCTTCTTCCCAGTTGAAAACCCGCCAGGCCTGTACGATTAGTTTATCTGAAACAAGCTGGATATTGCGGCCTAAAATGAAAGTCCCGAAACACAAAAATTCTCCACCCTCGTCGGAGCTGATCTTCGCGGGCGCGCCGGTGAATTTCGCGAATTTGTCCGAGTCAAGCAGGGCGCTATAAACTTCACTGGGAGACGCGGCAAATGTTACTTCTTGATGTATTTGAGACATGTGGTCCTTTCTTTCTCTCGCTATTTCGAATTGTGCTTCAGAGTTAATTTAGAGTGTTAGGGGGATATGGAAAGGATTGGTGGCGGATTAGCCTGGACTCGCATCGACAGTAGTTTCTGTTGCACCTGCTTCGTTGAATTCGATGAAAAGAGAAGAAAGGGAATCAACGAAAACATTCGCAGATTTATACAGAGCAAGTAGTTCTTCGGAAGTTAGCGTGAGGCTATATAAAGCGAAGTTACCATGAACCAAATCGTTTCTTAGTTTCCCTAACTTCATAAAATCTCGAATCGATTCAGAGAGAGTAGCGTCATTTGCAATCTTATCCTTCATGAACTCTACAAACCGTTTCCCGAATGTAGCGAAGAAATGGTTTGCACTAGGCCTATCCCAGTCGAAGAGTAAATGATATTTTCTCTTAAGCCCCTTTGCACGAACGAATTCCAAGACTAGTTCCTTGTTGTCGCAATTTGACGTAACTAAGGTCTCAATTTCGAAGACAATTTTACTCTCAAAATAGCTCGCGGCCCCGAGTATCATGCTCTTCCTAAATGTTTCGTCTGCAGTAACTTGAAAAGTTGTCTCGCCTTTACTTGCGAGAAATTCTACAATTAGACCGGTTTGCTTATGTATCGATTCAATTGTGTCAGAAGTCATATTTCTTACTAGTTGTCTAAAAGTATTGATTCTGCTCGTTCCCTGCGTCCGAGAACATTCTTAGGGTTTGATGTCCTAGTCAAAGTCATTGACTTGAATTGATCGTCATTCTTCAGCTCACTTACCTTGTCAGGATTCAACGCCGAGATCTCTAGTGAGTTGCTCAAATATGCCTGCCTGCAAGCTATGGCAAAGATTGGTTCGTAAACGACGATACTAAATTTCTTGGAATCGCCATGAAATGCTTCAGGCGGTAGCTCACTGCAACTCTCCATGAAAGACAGGAATAGTGTTCGAAGATACTCGATCTGGTCATCTTCATATTTTTGCGCATTTGCTGAGTACGTATTCAGGAATCGTCCCATAGAAGTTGCATAGCTTGCACCATGCTCAAGCATGGCAAATCCTCGAAGTATTATCTCAAAGTCTCTCATGTGAATATCAGGGAATGGCATACCAAGAAACTGTCTCCATCTAGAGTTATTATTTATTGCGCTAATCATTTCGTAAAACTTTGACTTATACAGGCTCATTCTAATTTCTTGAGAGCGTAAGTTTATGCCTCCCGTATTGAGCCTATTAAATATTTCATAGATAGAGTCCATATTGTCTGGTTTATTTTGCTTAATCATTACTATGCGTATGGGCCTCAAGTCGAATACGGGCTTATATTCGTCGAGTGTAGGGTAATTCATCCCGTGAAAACGTGATCTGGGTGTGTTTGTGTCCGGTACAGGAAGTACCAAGTTGAATCTCTCAAAGAATTCGTCAGACTCCAGCACATTGTCCGGTATGACCTCACCAAGGCTAAACTTTCGTCTGAGAATGCCTCGAGCCTCCCGTTTAGGAAACCTCTGCTTGATAAAATAGAAAATGGACAATAACCTTTGCTGTCCATCAATCACGTAGAACTCGTTTCGAGATTTTTCGTAAAGATAAATCTGAGGTATCGGCAGACCCAGAAGGATTGATTCGATAAGTTTTGAAGCTTTCTTTTTGTCCCAAACGAAATTTCTTTGAAAAGGAGGAATTGATACAACACCAGAATTCATAAAATCATAGATGGTCGTAACATTGAAGTCATTTGGGGAAGAGGTAATATCATATTCGTCTATATTAGCGTACGACTCTGTTTCTTCTGACTCAACTTCAAGCAGATCATTGGAATTACCTTCCACTGTGATCTGATCGTTTGTCTCAGCATTTTGTTTTGTCATGTTCTATCTTTCTTGCTCTGCTAGTGCCAAGTCGACTGGTTTTGGGAGTTTTGCCTCGCTGAGTCTAAACCCAACCTTTCGCAGGTTATAGTTTCACTCCCCCAAATCTAAACCAACGCCCCAAAGAGCGCAATAGCCTACCTAGCCCAAGGTTCCCCCAGCCATAGAGGTTTCGATCGTTTTCATATATATTTCCTGAGATGATAGGCGAGACCTACAATAACTACAAAATCCTCGAACCCCTCGGTGAGGGGGGGATGGCCCGGGTCTATATCGCTGAGGACACCCGCGATGGCGCAAGAGTAGCCCTGAAGATATCGCGCGAAAGTGTGCCATTCTCGCGCGAGTCGGCCGGGTGGCCCGCCCCTCTGGGGTGGGTTTCCAGTTCAAGTATTATCTAATGCGCCTATCTCATCCATTTCAAGCGGGACATTCCGTTCACCTGCGTACCAATTAAAACTCGACCAACGCCACTTACTCGGATCGCGCACAAGTCCCCGCGTGACAGGATTCTTGTGGCAATACTCAATTTTCTCAAGCGTGGTCTTTTCGCTCCTACAGTTGTGATCATAACACCGCAACTGCCAGAAAACAAGCTTCTGAATTCCGCGCCGGGTAGTTGATAGACCGCTCGGAATCTTTGCGCCAATGTCGCGCATGTGTGAGAATATGCGCTTTGCGGATCGCGATTTGATTTCGCCGATGACTGCGCCCAGTTGAACTTTCTCCGATGAGTGAATTACGAGATGAACATGCTCGGGCATTATGACATATCCGTAAATCAGAATCCCGTGTTTGTTTCGAGCGCGGTCGATTTCCTCTAGTAATATCAGATTTCTCGCGGGTTCGGTTAAGAGTTGGTAGCGGTGGAAACAACAGAATGTAATAAATCTCGCGGTGTTGAGGTTGTCGAAGTGTCGTAGTTTTGGCATGTTGTGGAACTCTCACTAGAAACCCACCCTAGAAGGGCGGGCCACCCAGAATTTAGTATAAACAGGTCGGGCCACCCAAAATTGATGTCCTCTCAGAATAAACTTTGGCGCTGACAGATAGTGTCATCCAATTTCGCCCACAACAAGCTGTGGCTCCGCCCGGCAATCCGCGATCACAGATCACGGCCACACCAATCGCTCAACAATGAGCCTTGCGGGGCAAGGGCCTTCCCATCCTGGTTTTCCCTACCCATAGAGGTTTCAGGCGTTTTCATATATATTTCCAGAGATGATAGGCGAGACTTACAATAACTACAAAATTATCGAGCCTCTCGGTGAAGGGGGGATGGCCCGGGTCTATATCGCGGAGGACACCCGCGATGGCTCCCGTGTGGCCCTGAAAGTATCGCGCGAAAGTGTACCATTCTCGCGCGAATCTGTCTCGAATGAATTCGACGCTCTCCGTAAGCTGGATCATCCCAGTTTCCCCAAAAGTCATGATCGATTTGAGATCGGCGAACGGGTCGCGCTGGTCATGGATTTGGTGGAGGGAGAGCCAGCCGAAAATCTGATAGACAATCTTCATCAGGACCTCCCTGCGGCGGTGAATTTCCTCAAGAAAGCATTCGCGGCGATGGCCCATGCTGGCGCGCGGGGCGTAATCCATGCGGATCTCAAGCCCGAGAATATGCTGATCAAGGACGATGAGGTCAGCATTATTGATTTCGGTCTGGCTACGGGAGCGACCACATTGACCGCCGAGGATATCAAGGATATCAAAGGCACGCTGAATTATCTCTCGCCCGAGCAGGCCGAGGGAGCGCCGCTTGATGTTCGCTCGGATATCTTTTCGATGGGAGTGATTTCTTATCAGGCCCTGACCGGAAAATTACCGTTCGACTCCGGTTACGACATGGCCACACTCTACGCGATCATGTATGAAGAGCCCACGCCGCCGTCGAAGGTCAATACGGCGCTCGGCACCAAGGTCGATACGTTTATAGCGACGCTTCTACAGAAAAGCCCGGATGACCGATTCCCGGATTGCGCCAGCGCCCTGACAGCCCTTGAGGAGTTGGAGGATAATCTCACAGACGATGACAAAGGCGGGCAAGTCAAGATCACCGTTGTGCCATTCGAATTCCGCGGTTCGGCCGACGAAACCGATGCGCTGGCCGAAGGTCTAACAGAAGAACTTATTGTGGGCTTGAGCAAGGTAGAGGATATAGATGTAACTCCGCTTTCGCTAATAAAGCGTCACGGCGGAAGCGAACTCACTCCGGAGCGCGCGAAAAGCGAATTTGGGGCGGACTTTCTGCTCTCGGGTTCGGTGCGACGCGGGGGCGACCAGGTGCGCGTGACGACATCGCTAATTGATACGGCGACAACTAAACTTCTCTGGAGCGACAGACACGACACGGCATTCACGGACCTGTTCGACGTGCAGGATCAAATCTCCGCCGCGATTCTAAGGGCGCTGCATCCTTATATCCGCCCGGAAATGGCGATAACCGAAACCCGGCGCGGCACAAGCAGTGTGGAGGCTTACGAATACTATCTTAAGGCGCGAAATTATCTTACGCGGAACACAACTGAAGACATGGACTTCGCGCGACAAATGTTGGACAAGGCAATTGAAGTCGACAAAGAATATCCGTTGGCGTATGCGGGAATGGCGGACTTGTATGGTTCCTTGTATATGAACTTTATCAGTCACGATAACGAGACCTGGGAGAAGGGAGTTGAGAACGCCAAGAAAGCGATTGATCTCGATCCGGCGCTACCGAATGGTTATCGCGCGCACGGACGCTTGCTCCATTTGAAAGGCAAATACAAAGAAGCGATTGACACACTCATCCGCGCGGCTGCTCTCGACGCGTCATACGGAGAAACATACCGCACTCTCGCCTGGGCTTGCGTGGGGAGCGGCGATCTCGAGCAGTCGCTGGCCTGGACGCGTAAAGCTCTTTCGCTTGACGCGGGCAACGAGGAGACGGTTTTGCTCAAGGGCATACTACATACTGATCTGAATGAAATGCCCCGCGCGATCGATGCTTTCAATAGATGCCTGGAAATGAAACCGGATTATGGCCGCGCGCATTATCTTTTGGCGAGGTCGTATCAACGCATGGGTAGATTCGATGAGGCGCTGGAGAAATACATTCCGGCAGCTAAGTTTGGCGGGGATTACAATATTCATCTTGATTATGGGTGGTTGCTGTTTGGTTTGGGGAAACGCGAAGAAGGAATGAGATCAATCGAGCGGGCCTGCCAGGAAAAGGAAATCGAATTCGTCGCGCGGTTCTATCTGGGTTATACCAAACATCTGTGTGGTGACGAAGAAGGCGCTCGCAAAGATTACGCCATTGCCAGAGAGCAGTCACAAAGTCTCTTGAAAGGTGGGGACAATAGCGGATATTCGCTGATGACAATAGCGTTCACCGAAGCGATTCTTGATGTGGAAGGTTTGGGGGAAGAATCGTACAAAGAGTGCGAATCGTTTGTCGAGGACAATGGAGAGCTGGCGTTTATGATGGGGCGATACTGCATACTTCGCGAATGGAAAGACGAGGCTCTCAATTGGATCGGCCGCGCGATTTGCACAAGAATGGGTCCATCCCTCGATGAACTTCTGGTAGACCCGATGCTCGAGGGAATCCGCGCTGATATCGAAAACCTCCGCGCCAAACCAAAAGCGGCGTGAAAGAATGTTCTCGGAAAAAACGTGTCTTTCAGAAAAACATTTTTCTAAACTAACCGCATCCCGGATCTGCGCCGGACTGGAATATATATTTAATCATAAAAATCGCGTCGGCGATATTTATATCCCCCGAGCAATCTGCGTCGGCTCTCAGTAATGGAACCGGCTCTAAGCCGCTCTGGAAAATAAACTTCACGAGGAATGTAGCGTCGCCTATGTCAATGCTCCCGGATCCATCGGAGTCGCCAGCGGGAACTACGGGAGGTGTTATTATGACTGAATCGCGCGCGCCTTCGGGGGGAACGCCCTGCACTGGTGTTTGGCTTTCTACTGTACCGTCAATTCTGATTTCGACAAGATATTTCTTAGAGGTGTCGGCT
This sequence comes from Candidatus Zixiibacteriota bacterium, assembly GCA_022572905.1. Classification (GTDB taxonomy): domain Bacteria; phylum Zixibacteria; class MSB-5A5; order GN15; family JACZUZ01; genus JACZUZ01. Next base: position 6,838 of record JACZUZ010000034.1, read on the forward strand.
CCGATTATCGAAACTATTTCAAGAAGGTAGTCACCATTCTTAATACTGTCCACCACGATTGAATCGTTGCCGTTTACGTTATTGTATTCTGCGCCATCTCCAATTGTATTCGTAATGTTTCCCGCTGAATCTGCCGCAATGACTAATCCGTCCGGGTCTGTTATTGAAATATTAACGTCTGGCCCGTGGTCAATTGAAAATCCGGCGCCGATTAGCGGAGACGGTTCGGTTGCAATAACAGTTAGCGGGAACAAATATCCCGCTATGTAGCACGAATCTCCGAGGCCGTCACCGTCTACATCTTCCTGTAAGGGATTGAATATGTTCGGACAATTATCAAAGTCGTCCGGGATTCCATCGCCATCGCTGTCGGGTCCAGGGAGTCCTACAATGACCGGGACAATTCCATCCAGCGTACTTCTTTCGATAAACATGGGGAAATTATTCTGACTGAGCTGTGTTGTATCAATCAAAACGGGCCTGTCAAAAGTTTCCGCAGGCGTAGAAAGATAGATTGTAATGAATTCTCCGGATCCCGCCGATATCCCGAAGATGTCAGCGGCTCCAAGATTAATCCTCGCCAATGATGTTAGTACCGAGTCATGAGTCCAGGTAAGACCTGCAATTCTTGCTCCGAACGTAACGGAATCTATAGCCGGGATAGCCGCGCCTATTCTCACTTGCAGGGGCAATGAGAATCCTAGAATATTGGAAGAATTCTTGTAATCAATTGTAACTGCGATGTTAGTCTCCAAAGCGGGCAAAACGGAGTCCGGAAATGTGATAGTGTCCGCGGTTTCCAATGTTGGGACATATTGGCCGTTTCCCGGGGGGCAAGATATCGGAGTGAAATTAATAAAAAGAAAATCAATCAATGCCGTCAAATCGCGAATATTGATTCCGGAATAATCGTCGCAATCTGATTCGGAGCAAACAATAGCCAAGCTGTCCTTGAAAAGCAAGTTGTCAATGGGAGTTAAATCTCCGATTGTAACTGTGTTTGATCCATCTACGTCTCCACAAAGGCCGCACACGCTTGCAATGGTTTCAGATTTAGATTCGCTAACTATAGTCCTGCCTTTTGCGATGACTCTGCTCTCGGGAGCCGATCCCCTGATGATAATGATAGTCAATAGTCCGAGAAATAATGAAAGCGCGAAACACTTATTTTTTGATAAGGTTTTGAATGAGGACATGGCAAGTTCCGGTGGTGTAAATTTGAATACCGACACTATTCCTTCAATAGAATATAACAACAGACTCCATACAGGCAAGGGAAAAGTTGACATCGTGACACGGCGCAATTAATGTCCCGATGCCATTAGAGCCATCCAAGTTGCCTCGCCGCCATGGGTTGTGTATACTTCATGACTGGGCCCCTTTTGAGATACAGGTTGGGTCTGCATAGAAAGGAATCGAAATGGCCGATCTTAGCCAACTTGAAATAGAAAACAAACGCCTGAAAATCGCCATGGGCGAGCTTGAGGCGCTTATTGATATTGCTACCGCGATTAGCTCAAGTATGAGCGTTGAGGAAATCTGTGACCGAATTGTTGGCAAAGTTATCAAGCGTTGTCGGGCGTCCCAGGGAGCGATTTTCCTTTTGGGTGAGAGCGAAAATGCTCCAATGGAAACATTCGTTCGCAGAAAGGATTCAGGTGTGCGCGAACATCCAGCGCGAATGGGTATGGCGCTTACCGGATGGATGATAAAACATCAGCGGGCGCTAATTCTTAGTAGAGACAAAGACCCCGATGGACTGATGAAGCACAGCACGGAGGGGGTAACATCCGCTCTGACAGTGCCGCTCAAAACACAAGGGAAACTGATTGGTGTGATGACAGTTTTCAACAGACAGGATTCTGTTAGTTTCAACATGGACGACCAGCGTTTCCTTTCAATTGTCGCCGCGCAATCGGCTCAATCATTGGAGGCCGCCCGGCTTCAACAAGAGGAAAAACAACTTAATCAGTTGAAAGAAGAAATGCGTGTCGCCGGGCAGATTCAGGGAACCATGATGCCACATGAGTTTCCTTCCATGTCCGAATATGATATCTACGCCACGAATTTGCCCGCCGATGAAATTGGAGGTGATTGCTATGATGTTATCCAGATCAATAGCCACCGCACGCTTATTTCGGTCGGCGATGTTGCCGGCCACGGAGTCGGCGCGGCTCTGCTTATGGCTAACGCGCAGGCGGTTGTTCGGTCGCAATTACCTTTTTCGGAAAACGCCGATCCTGATTTGCGCGAAATTGTACGAGGCGTTTCGGAATTTCTCTCCCAATGGACCGAACATGACAAATACATAACGCTTTTTCTGGGAATTCTTGATTCAAATGATGGAACAATTGAGTATGTCAACGCGGGCCACAATCCTCCCATGCTACTGGACAGTTCCGGAGAACTAACAGAACTTGAAGCGGGCGGAATTCCTCTTGGTATGTTCACCGGATCATTCTACGATGTCGGGAAAATCACTCTGGAAAAACACTCTCGGCTACTGGTTTTCACCGACGGTGTGACTGAACTAGCCAATGAAGCGGACGAACAATTCGGAGAGGAGCGTTTGGGCAGCTTTGTTAAAAATTCTCAGTCGCTGGATTCCAAATCGTTTTGCGAAAAACTAATGACTGAACTTAAGACTTATCGCGGCAAAGCAGTCCAGGCCGACGATATTACGCTATTGGCGATCAGACGATTATAGCTTCGAAGCATGTGCGCCCGAATGTAAATTGTTCGGGTGATGTTGTAGGCTAGTCAGTTCTTATCGTCGTACTTAATTAACAACTCAATAAAACGTTTGTCGTTGCGGAGCGGGTCGAAAATTGGGTTTAGCCGCAGGTCGTTAACAGACAAGAAACCGGGAACAGACAACGCTTCATCCAGTAATTCCAAAGCCCGCTTGTTATCTCCCATCATCGCGAAAGTTTTTGCGGCTTCTTCAAGCATTCGCACTCCCGCAATCGCGTCACGGCTAACTGTCAGCTCCTTGAGGAAATTCTCACACAAACTTGCGGCTTCATTATTTCTGCCGAGTCCTGCGTTGGCCCGAGCAAGCTCTCTCAAGTGAAGAGAACTGTTCGGTCTTTCTCTCAATTTTCTTTCGGCAAAACGCCTTGCCAGATCAAAATATACAAGGCTCGAATCTTCATCGCGCATTAGCAAGAACACGAACCCTTTCTTGTTATAGAAAATAGCTGTGTCATCAAAAACACCGGCGCTCGAATACTCCTGCAGATTTTCAAGCGCCGAAACATAGTCTCGCCTGTGAATATGAATATCAGCCAAGGCGCTGGCCAACTCTTGCGGCGAAACGCTTTCCTTAGCCCGCTCCAACATCACGATGGCAGAGTCAGAGTCAGCGTTCCATGAAATGTACAGCCGTGCCCGCATAGCGTACACGACGCTTCTCTCCGGGAAGAGAGAAGCGCATCTTTCGAGTAAGCTGTCCGCTTTTT
>JACZUZ010000423.1 GCA_022572905.1 Candidatus Zixiibacteriota bacterium
TTCAATTCTAGCAAGACCGCGCCTGTTTTTAATGGAAAAGATATTGCCCATCTGTATGAGATCACATTCAAGAATGTCAATGCGCTCAATGTCACGAAACCTCTCAGCGCTAACGCAGTCACTCTCCGAAGAGTTGACTGCAAGAGATTCTATTGTAATAAGGACGACTCAAACATGAGAGCTGGGACTGGAATCCATGTTCTCCCGGGGGGTAATCCTATTTTGTATTGCTGTAATCACTTTGTGAAAAACCTTATGCGCAGAGATGCGCAGATCGGATATCTTCGCTTCGATGAATACAGCGTACAAGCCGGGTTCGGCAATGACGATATTATCACCGACATTGCAGATGGGTGGATAGACTTGTTCGACCATGACGACTTCAGTGGCGCACGAATAACAATTCTTGGCGAGAAATTGGAGGACTCGAAGTTTGAGAATTACAAGAAAATTTACGCCCGCGATGAAAGTTTCGGCGACCGGATTTCGTCACTGCGATTTCAACTGCCAGATGGTGTAGAGTATCTGCTTTATGAACATCACAGTTTCGGAGGCAAGCGAATCCCGCTTGAGGGAACTGGAAAAGTTGAGGAGTCAAGGCACATCCGTTTTGGAGTGTCTTCCTCGCAGTTTCTTTAAGACAAAAGTACCCCAGAGAAACAGGCAAAACGCTTAAGCGAACGGATCGCAATACTGTCTGAAAGATTTGATAGACATTGTCTGGCGCAAGACATATATAACGAATTAGAATTGTCGTATTCGCATTTCAATTAATCTAAGACAATAAACCGAATCACCAGACTAATCTGACAAACGATGCTCTCGGCAAACGATGCTCTCGGCAAAAAAGCCCTCGCAGAAAAAACCATTCCTGGTTTTAGAAAGTTTTCTCCTGGATTATTTTTTGCGGGTGCGATTGTAATACTGGCCGTCTTACCTTCAGATGGTGTGGGGTTGTCTTCTTGTCCATCCCAAAAGCTGTTCGGTTTATCATGTCCGGCCTGTGGCCTTACCAGAAGCATAAGTTCGGCGCTTCACTTTGATCTTGCGCGCAGTGTGGATTACCACCCTCTGGGAGTTGTTGTTTTGCTCTTTTTTGGAACTCTAGCTACTATACCGGAGCGCCGCTTCTTAAAATTGCAAAACAAATTTACAAACGATGAATCATTTAGAATAAAGTCAACCGGACTGTTCATAGGAACCTTCCTTGTGGTTTGGATAATCAGAATGGTTTACCATATCCATTTAATATGAGTCGCCTCCATTCATGCTAGCGCTCGAATTATAAGGGATATGCTGGCCATGAGAATTATGATGCGCACTCCGTGATAAAACATTCGCTTTGGGGTGTGTCAGCCCAAAAAAGAGTTGCGCACGAGGCCAAATCGGGTATATTGATATGTGTCGTAGCAGTGATTTTTTTGCCAATATTTTTGATCTGGGAAATGCTCATTGAAGAGAGAATGGTTCCGTTTTGACCGATCAGTGATGTCTTCACGAAAACTTCATAAAAGGTTCACACAATCTTCATACGTGAGTGACGCTCGCCCCGCTTTTTGGCTCCTGAGAGTATTATTCCTTGTAACCCCAATTCATTGAAAGGGAAAAGTAAAATGAAAAACGTACCTTATCTTACTACGCCGGTAGTGATTTTAGCGCTTTTCGCGTTAGGTTGCAGTCAAAACGCGCCTACAGCCGCTAGCGGGAACGAGGTTGTACCGAAGATTGGCGCAACTAATACTCCGAACGAGGAGGATGTTTCTCAGCTAAGCGCCGAGACTGCTGAACAGCTAATCCTCGAGCTGGCAGGAAATCCAACTGGCGCCTGCTGTCCAGATGGCTTCAGCCTAGTAGTTGTGCCCGGGAATCCCGCAGATCGCAACGGAGATGGCCTGATTTGCGAAGGTTTTCCACAAGGGCTCCTCATCTTCATCGATAACAACGCTCCCGGCGATTGTGGTGTTCCTCCATGTATTCCTCCTTGCGGTGGTGGTATTTAATAGGGGGAAGATACACTGAAAGGAAAAACAAAATGAAAAAGTTATTTTATCTAACAGCGCCGGTAGTGATTCTAGCGCTTTTCGTGTCCGGCTGCAGTCAAAACGCGCCTACAGCCGCTAGCGAGAGCGAAGGCGCTCAGAAGATCGCGGCGCCTGCTGTTTCGAGCGAGATCGTCGCCTTAAGCGCCGAGGCGGTCGGAAATCCAATTGGTAACTGCTGTCCAGAAGGCTTCAGCCTAGAGGCAGTTGCGACCCTGAATCCCGCAGATCTCAATGGAGATGGCGCGGTCTGCCGAAGAGTTACACCTGGTGGCACGATCACCATCAATAACAACGCTCCCGGCAATTGTTCTCCACCATGTATTCCTCCTGATTGCGGTGGTGGGGGAGGCTGATCGCGGTGTACAGCCGTTACGGGCGCTTGTCGGCGCCGGATAGTTTCAGCTGAGATTGGGCGGTTAATTACCCTTGCTCGAAAGCAAATGTTGTTCGCAGCGCTTCATCGATTCTATGTTTCCGGGCC
>JACZUZ010000424.1 GCA_022572905.1 Candidatus Zixiibacteriota bacterium
TTCTTGAACTAAGCATAACCAATTGGTGACGCTGCAATTAGACAAATATCCAGAGCCACATGAGGGTGAACGGATCGAGTAGATATCGATTTCTGTTTGACCATATGGCCTGCCCCCATTTTATGTACCAGTGCTTATGAGAGTCGGGGGCATGGGGTGGTCCTTCGCTGACTGGGCCGGAGGGAGGGGCGGAGCCCCGACCGGAGGGTCGAGTCCGATCCTCGGACGACGGCGCCGGTTTCCTTTTGGAACACACTTGACTCTGATTCTCCAGCTATTTATTTGACAACAATAATTCCCAGAAACAATGACATTTCAACTTGCCTCACGCTAAACTATCGCGAAGTTCGGTCCGATACCTTGATAGGAAGCCCGAGCGGTATAACGACTTCCGGCGAGTTGAGAGCATTTTATAAAGTGCGAACTAAAAAAGATTGTTAATCTGGTTGTGATTGGTAGCGCCTAGTAATGAAAAATATACTTCTAGTTGACGATGATCGTGATGTGTCACGCTCATTAAAGAGTCTATTTGACAGCGGGAAATTCCATTTAACACATGTCACTACCGCTGAAGGAGCGCAGGTGTATCTTAACGAGCGTAGTGACACCGATCTGGTTATGCTGGATGTAAACCTTCCGGAGATGTCGGGACTTGAACTGCTAAAGAAAATAAAGGAAACTAGCTCCGATATACCGGTCATCATGATATCAGGTCAAGTCTCGACCGAAAACGCAATTCAAGCGATGCGTGAGGGCGCTTTTGAATATCTTACCAAACCTTTTGAAATAGACCGACTCCTGGGCGTTGTGAATCAAGCCTGCGGCTATGCAAGCGCCAGCAAGAGTCAATCGGATGTACGGCCACAGGAAAATGTAAGTTCACTCACGCTACAATCCGGGTCGGAGGAAATAATCGGGAAATCGCCGGAGATAGTTGAAATCGCAAAGTTGGTTGGGAATCTTGCTAAAATAGATACGCCCACTCTCATTTTTGGCGAAACCGGAACGGGCAAAGAATTAGTGGCGCGAGCCATTCATAGAAATTCATCGCGACGCTCCGGGCCATTCCTCACCGTAAACTGCGCGTCGCAGGCGGATACTCTTCTGGAGTCTGAGATTTTTGGTCATGAAAAGGGCGCGTTCACCGGAGCCTACTACAAGAGAGTGGGCAAGTTCGAGCAGGCCCATTCGGGAACTCTTTTCTTCGATGAAGTGGCTGATTTGTCTCTTTCGACGCAGGCAAAACTTCTGCGCGCGATTGAGGAATCCTCATATGAAAGAGTGGGTGGAACAGAAAAGATCAGAACCAATGTGCGCGTTATTGCCGCGACCAGCAAGTCTCTCGTTCAAGCAATCAAAGAAGGCTCTTTTCGAGTTGATCTCTTTTATCGCTTGAAAGTTGTTTCCGTGTTTATGCCGGCTCTAAAAGATCGCAAAGGGGACTTGCCGATTCTGATTGACTATTTCATTAATCGATTTGCGGCGCAGATGAATCGCTCCGTACCGAAAATGTCGGCTGAAGCGATGGATACACTTTCCAAATATAGCTGGCCGGGAAATATAAGAGAGCTGGAAAACAATATTCAATCGGCCATGGTGATGCTCAAGGGTGATGAAATACTCCCCGAAGACCTCCCCGCCTGCGCCGAAGCGGAAAACGCGCTTGAACTTGACCTGGAATCACTGCAGGAGAGTCATGTCGATCTTTTCAATAAGATCATCGAGCCAATCTTGCCAAAACTCGCCGCCAATAACGAAGGGAAAATTTACAATTTCCTCAACTCGGCTATGGAACGCGCGCTGATTTCGTCCGCGCTAAAGCTGTACGGATCGAATCAGGTCAAAACATCAGAGGCCCTCGGAATTTCCCGCAACACTCTGCGCGACCGAATCGCTCGCTATAGTCTTTACTAAGTCGAACAAAATCTGGCTCGCCTCACCTGAGACTTTGCGACCTTCGGCAATTCAGCGTGACAGTTTTCCGATATCGGCTATAATAAAAATTGTGTCATTCTGAGCGAAGTGAAGAATCTAAGAACAATAACGGACAAATCTCGTTACCAGATACTTCGTCGCCTTCGTCTCCTCAGTATGACATTTTTCGCTTTTAGATGTAACGAAGAGTATCCGATTCTTCGTGCGCGGCGGATGGCCAAATCTGCCCGTCAAATGAGAATTTCCGGGGCCGCAAGCGACACCCTTACACTTTCTATCCGAAACGAATCCCTAGCTAAAATCTTTACCGCTAATCACAGCTATAATAACCGCCAGAACAGCCGCCGGAGCGACGTATCTTATCATGATTCGCCAGACGGTGAAATGTATCGAGGGCTGTTCGCCTTCAGATACCAACCGTAATTCTTCCAGCGAAATTTTCTTATCGAGCTTCCATCCGACAAATATAGCGGTGAAAAATCCACCGAGCGGCAACATCCAGTTCGAGGCCAGATAATCCATGTGGTCAAGAACTCCGGATTTTCCCTCTATAAATGAAAACCCGGAAAGCCAACCCACTGCGC
>JACZUZ010000425.1 GCA_022572905.1 Candidatus Zixiibacteriota bacterium
AGACGGCGATGGCTGGCGTCTCAGTATTGCGAATTGCTTAGCGACGCCGACCTCGTGCTTCCGACCGAACTGGACAACGCCGAGCCGGTGTATCACTTGTTCGTTGTCCGGACCAAACGGCGCGATGAATTGCTGCGACTTTTGCAAGCACAAGGAATCGGCGCCGGGATTCATTAATTCCATGCGCATTACCAGAGCGATTGCGCCGGCGAAGACAAAGAAAAACATAATGGCTATCATATACATGACGCCGATTCGTTTGTGATCAAGAGTGAACAGCCAGGATTTCCACCCCTTTGGTTCGTTAAAAAAAGTGTGTTCGGGATAAGTATTCATTTAGTGCGTATCCTCTTCCGGACTCTTCGCTAACGTTTTCAAATACGCGACTATCGCGTCGATATGGCGGTCCTTGAGAATTCCTTCAAATGTTGGCATTACCGGTTGGAACCCGGCCACAATCTTTGCCTGCGGATTCAAAATCGATTCGCGGATATAGTTTTCATCCACAAAAGCGGAGCCACCGTCTTCAAGCGCAACGTCATGCCCGAATATCCCCTTGAAAGTCGGCCCCGTGCTGGCTGAACCGTCGATTGAGTGGCAGGTGTTGCATGCTCTGCTCTTATAGAGTTTTTCACCGAGTTCCTCTAAAGGCATGTCTTCCGGAATATCGTTTAGCTCCACCCATTCGTCATACTGTTTTTGAGTGACAACTCTGCATTTCCCAAGCATGGTCGAATGACCTGTGCCGCAATATTCCGTGCAAAAAATATTGTATGAGCCGGTGTCTATCGCCTCAAACCAGATTATTGTATAGCGATTCGGCACCGCATCCATTTTGATTCGAAACTCCGGAATATAGAAGCTGTGAATAACATCACGTGAGGATATCAATAGTTTGACCGGCTTATTCACCGGCACAACCAGCTCACCCACGCTGTTGGCTCCGCTGGGATGATCAAATGACCAGAACCACATCTGTCCGGTGACCTTCACTTCCATTGCTCCGGCAGGGACTATATTCATTTTCATATAAGTGCGAAATCCCATAGCGAAAAGAATCAGAACAATAATAGTAGGGATAACTGTCCAGGCGACTTCCAGCTTATGATTACTGTCAAGGCTGGTAGTCAAACTGATTCTGCCTCGCCGACGATATTCTATCGCAAGATATGTGACTCCGCCAAAAATCATGATGCTGAAGACTATAGACACATAATAGACGATATAAAACAGCGCGTCTACTTCACTCGCTATTGTGGACGCCCCTTGGGGCAGCAACATTGTACTCTTGTAACCCGTCAAAGTTTTTCTCTATTCCAGACTTTTTTTGATGTGCTGTCTACTTGCCTAACGCTACGGATTGATTTTCGGAAGCCAGCGCAACTTTCTTTTTGCGTCTTTCCCTAATCCAGAATCCTCCGATAAACACTCCCAGGAAGATAACCATCGCCACGCCTCCCAGACGCATAATATTGGAAGCGAACATTACATATTCGTTGCTATTTGGATCGTAGCGATAGCAATACAATAACAGGCGATCAAAGGCGCTACCGGTTTTCCCGTCGGATGCTTCAACCAGCGCGAGTTTGAGGTCGCGGGGCTTGATTTGTATGCCATACAAATAACGCGAGATTTTTCCGTCCGGTGTTAAGACGTAAGAAACCGCCGGATGCGCGTATTCACCCAGCTTTTCATCGTAGAAATAATTGAACCCAACCGCTACAGCCAGAGCTTTTGACTGAGTCTCTTCAGCTGTGGCGAAAACCCAGGATTCAGGAACGGGTCTTTTCTCCAGAGATGACAAATAATTCTCTTTCTTTGCGGCAGCCAGTTCAGAATTCTCGCGCGGGTTAATGCTTACGGTAAGCAGTCTGTATTCCTCTCCGGGCGTCCAATCTATCTGATTCATACTTTCGGTTAGACCGTTCAGAACAAGATTGCAGAGCATCGGGCATTCGTAATAGGCCAATGTGAGAATAGTAGGTTTTTCGCCATCCATAAAGTCCGCCATGGTAAATGGCCGGCCCTTATCATCAATGAATGAAAGCTCAGAAGGCGTGAAGTCACCGGTATGCTCAACTATGCTTATTCTGCTCAAGTTCGCGTCTGCTTTGGTGTAGGGTTGACTCTGAGCCAATTGAGTCATCGGCATTGCAAACAGCGCTATAGCTGAAACTGTGATTTTATATTTATTCGACATGGCGTTTCCTTAGTTAGTTCTACTTCCCGGCCTGCTTGGAATCGGTGGCTGTCAATTTGATGGCCTCTTCGATGGGAATCTGGTATGTCCCTGTCGCGGAGTCGAGCAATTTGTAATTTTCCAATGTTTCCTTTTCGGCCTGCCGGAGAGCTTTCAATTCCTTAGACTCAGGCTTGAGAGTCATTTCGTATATAAGCCGTTCGCGCTCATAAGTGAACCATTCATTCACAAACACCATAGACAGCGCCAGTAAGACAATTGATATCACACCGACTTTGACTACCTGTTTGATATTAAGGTCGCTGGTTTCGTATTG
>JACZUZ010000035.1 GCA_022572905.1 Candidatus Zixiibacteriota bacterium
ATTTCCTTCTCGGGAATTCCAAAGAGCTTGACTATGGCGGGATTGACCTGGACGAATTTATTTGTGGTATTGTCTATTACAAATATTCCATCGGCGGAATTTTCGAAGAGCCCTCTGTATTTGTATTCAGAATCCTCCATTTGTTTGCGAAGTTTCGTCTCTCGACTTCGCGCGAGATAGGTGGTGTAATGGATTCTATATTTAAGAGCGCTAATTCCGGCGCTTATGAATGTCAAAACAACGAAAAAGTTAATCGTGTTCGGGGAGAGCTTTGACGGCTCCATACCGAAATACGGCGGCGCATAGATAGCCCCATAATAGGTAACCAGAAACAATGACGCTCCCAGACCGATAGTTTGCCAGGCCCGGTATGGCATTGTCCCGACTCCGATGAAAAGCAGAATTGGCACATAGGCCGGTATGTCGCCCGCCTTTTCAGGGTAATGATTGGCCACAGTTTCGAGAAGTTCGTTCGCGGAGATTAGAATCATAAGCAGAGATACCCAGAGTCGTCCGAATTTTACACAAACTTTTGAGTACGTTAATAGAAATCCAAGTATTCCCAGAAGGATAATCATCGATTCAAAATAAATCGGATGAGTTCCAGGCGGATGGAAGTATGAAAAGGCGGCTTTTTCTCCGAGAACCAGGATAGATACAGTCATCGAGAGCAGCGGCGCGACAATCGCGAGACCTGTGGCCAATTGCATTCCCATGCGATTGAGACGGTAAATCTCCTCGCGAAAGCCAGGGTCCCGCTCGCTGTCGAGCGGGGCCAGAAATTCGGGCCAGTATTTACGGATGGAATACGCCAGGCTCATAGCTGGTTAGCCGTTTCCTCAGAGAGTCTTAGAGACGAAAATAGATACTGCTTGATTTTGTTTTTGAAGAGATTTATTAAATGACGCAAGTAAGTGTGAAAATCAAATGAGTGATTCAACGACTTTCATTTCGAAGGCTTTGGCCTTCTTGATATCGTGAAGGAGACGGCTTCGCTCGATTCCGTTTCCAATAATAATCTTGAGGTCGGCGTTTTCCCAGGGTTTTTCGATGTATTGGAAGAGCCTGACCTCATTTATGGCCTTGATCGCATTCTCTTTATCGGCGAAGCCAGTCAGAAGAATGCGCGTGGCGAGAGGTGAAACGCGCCGCATCTCTTGCAATAAGCTTATCCCATCCATCTCTGGCATGAGGAAATCAGAGATCACAACTTCAATGTCATTGTTTGTGGCGAATTCAATCGCCTCTTTGGGTGAAATGAAAGCTTTGATTTCGTAGTCTGTATCAAGGGCGAAGAAATTTGTCAGACTGTCCAGAATCATCTGTTCATCATCTATAATAAGAATCACAAATCGTACCTCATTTTCCTGACCCTACTCTAAATTCCCGTTCTCAATGTCTATGGGTTTTATTCGGGGTCTTATTCCCACCTAAATTATCCGTCAGATACCGTCAAGTCAAGAGCGTTAGGGTGATGGCGCGAAACTCTACCCAAAGTAGTCTTAGCTAGTTATGCCCGTGTCCTCTGAGGAGACCATTTCCGCCGCATTAATTACGCCCCGAACGCGCCTTACCAATGAGCGGAAAATCGCTTGAGTGATTTCAGCGTGGTCATCTATCAGGTCAAAGAAGTCCTCGCGGTCGATTTTGAGGGCAGAGGATGGTTCGACTACTGTGGCAGTGACAACGGGGGGGTCATCATCGAGAAGCGACCAGGAGCCGAGAACGTCTTTCGGACCCGCCAATTTCACATCTCTTCCGGCCCGACTTAATCTTATTTTGCCGTCCAAAACCAAATAGAGTGAGCTCATGGGCTCGCTTTCGCGGTAGATAACTTCGTTGGCCCCGAAATCCTCTTTCTTGGCAATAGCCGCCAGATGCGCTAGTCCGTCGGTTGAAATTCGCGCAAATAAACTTACTTCCTGGAGGGCCAGGACCTTTTCTAGAATTGTCATATTCGCTCCTTTATCATCGCCAGTGGGCGCGGGCGCTTTCTCTCCGAGAACTCGTAAAGCGCTTGTGGCGGTTTCCCGCAGGGCCGGATGGGGGCTACCCGCGAGCTTAGTAAGTTCATTTTCGAAGCCGCGCAACTTTTTCTCCTGAATAACATACGCCGCCAGAGCAGCATGCCAGGGATCGACTCCCTGAAGAAGTTCGTCAAGCGATTCATTCAATGTCAAAGCCCTCAATCCAAAAAGCTTGTCGGCGAGACGGCTTAGGTTTCTTATTTGGTCAGACTCGATTATTGGGAATATCAAGTCTTTATCCTTTTTCTCCCATATCGTATCCAGGAATTCAATAGCGTTTGCGCGCAAGTGCGAAGAGCCGCTGGTAATTCCGCTGAAAGCTAAATACATATCCTCAGGCGGATAAATCAGGCCAGCGAGGCGGAATGTCCTGTCCAAAGTCAATTTTTGAGTTTCGGCAATACTCTGTCTGAGGAGTTTGGGGCCGAGATTGGTCGATCCGGCTTCCTCGTTCGCGCTCAGGTGACGCGAGCGAACGTAGAATTCGCGTACTTCATTGTTCATGTGCGCTTCAATAATCTCTCGCTCAAAGAGAGTCTCTTTCACGTCACGCCTTATCCGATTAAGAGCTTTAACCACTTCATATCTGAGAGACATATCCTCAATTCCCAGTTGGGAGGTAAGCATGCTTATTGCGTCTTCGGTTCCTATCGAACCAAGAATACGAGGGATTCTGCGGCGCACAGTCAGCGAAACTTCAGCGTCAACAAGATAATCGCGCAGAGTACCCAGAATCGCGGCGCCATATTTAATAAGAGCTGCGGACGCCTGCGGTCGAAGGCTCCGATCGGCGAGAAATCCGATTATGCGTCCCACATGCTCCCTTTTGTGCAACGCCGATGCAGAGTCCATTGCCTTCTCGATCACGATCTTGTCAGAGTCCCGCAAGAACTTAGGTAAATACTTGTGGAGAATTGAGTCAGGGGGAGCGTATCTGATAGCGGAGGCCAATTCGCGTTTGGCCTGCGCGGCTTTTTCTCCGTCTTTGGACAGAAGCGCCTCAATTTTTTCGCTATTCAAAGCATCTTCTATCAGGGAGCCGTCATCATTCATAAGCGCGCATCTGATTGCGGAGGCTTGCAAAGCGGGGTTATCGCCATTTAGGAGCTTTTTGAATGTTGCTCTGTTAGAGTCCGATGTGTGTGCGCACAAGAAACGGATAGCCTCCGCGCTAACTGTGGGTTCCGGATCGTTTATTAGGGGAACTACTTTGTCTGAATGAGATTCATCTCCTAGCCGAATAATTTCACTTAACGCTGAAAGACGAACTCTCGAATCTTTATGCTCTGTTAGACCCAGCAAAGGTTCAAGCAATCTTGTGTCTTCAATATCCTTAATCAGCTCAAGCGCAAAAAGAGTCTGGCGGGTGTCGGTTCCGCTCAGCGCTCCTTCGAGAGCTTCAATGCTACTCGCTTCGCGTAATTGAACGTTAATAGCCTCAGAATCAAGAGAGCCCTTCTTGATTGATTCACGAAATTCCAACGAGTATGCTTTTTTAAGTTTTATCGCCAGGAAAATCCAGACAGCTATGAGCGCTGCACTCAGGAAAGAAATCTCCGCAACTTTCCATCCTAGGAGAGTCACAACAACATATAGCATAGCGCCAGCAATTCCGCGCGAAACTCTGTCGCCGACAACATCCATCATGGCTTTCACCTGATTCTTGATTGCAGAAGGAACAGGTAAATATAGCAGCTCCGTCGCGGATTTATTGATTGAGTATCTGAATCCACCGTCAGAAATTTTGATCATGCAGCCTGACCAGAATAAGACTGGAAAGACAAAAATTGCAGCCGAGCCCAGGAGCAGACCTGTCGGGAGTATCAGTATCGCCGCTCCAACTCCAAAGTTCCTTAAAATTCGAGATGAGAAAAGAAGTTGTAGCGACAGTGAAGCCAAAGAGAGGTAAAAGAAGAAATCGCCAAAAAAAGCTGTTCGTTCGTTTTTTATTGGGAATTCCTCTTTGACCAGGATATTAAATTGCAAATCCACAAATGTAGAAACCATTACTGTTATGGCGATGAAAGCTCCAAGAAGAGACAGGTATTTGGATTTAAGAATTACACTCCAAATTCCGCTCAAGGCGCCGTCCTTTGAGCGTTTTATGCGGATTGTTTCAATAGGCTGTCTCATTCCCCAGACAGTGGTTAGGATTGCAGTGCATCCGATTATTAAAGCAATGCATACCCAAAGCAGGTTCTCGGTGCCGATCACGCCTACCAGAGAGCCGGTGATTTTGCTTCCCGTCAATCCACCAGTTATCGCTCCGGCGCCAATGAATGGGAAAAGGCGTTTAGCCTCACGTGTGTTGAAAATATGATTGGCTAGTAACCAAAATTGCGATGTCGTAATGATTCCAAAAAGAGACACCCAAATATAGAAGACATAAACAAGCCAATCCACGTCGCGAGCCATCAACCACCAGAAGATACCGAGATTGACAATTATAAAAATATTGGTAGCGGCGACAAACCACGAAAACGTTAGTTGCTTCTTAAGTTTCGTATATACGGCCATTACCGCCGCCGCAACTACGCCAATTACCATATACATTATGGCAAGCTCTTCCGCTCCGAATTTTTCGAGGAAGAGGGAGTTGCGAACAGGTTTAAGAATTAAGTATGCGCTCAGTAGTAGAAACGCATATCCAAACATCAGAAGGGCGCGTGTCGCTTCGCCTTGCTGTATGTTAAACAGTGACTTGAGAAGTCTCTGCATCGTCAGCCTAGAACTTGCTTATTAAAATTGATTCGTATTCTATGCCTAGTCTGTCAAGCGCATTGAAGAAATGGCCGAGGCTGAGAAGATAGTCGTTTGAACGCTCGGAAATATCTTCGCGGACAGTGGAAGAGATGTTGCTGTAGAAATAGTGGCCCGACTGCGCGTTGACACTAACAATGCGCGAAGGGTCGACGCCTTCAATAAAAAACGCGCCAGCAGTCAAAATCGGCTCGCCGGGAAAGAGAAAAGCGTGATTGGCGCGCGGGACTTTGTTTCCTGTTTCCTCTTCGATACGTTTAACCTCTTCTCTGAGAAGCTCACGGCCAAAGCGGATAGAGCCGTTCAGTCCGACGGCGAAGAAATACTCTCCGGGGTTTAGGCTTTCAAATTTTTCTTTGTCCAGTGTTTGGATAATGTTCGGAAGACCGCCACGCTGAAAGAATTTGCGATACTCGCCTTGGAGATGCGCCGCTTCCTTGTTCGGATAAGCCACTTGAGGAGCGTTTACTTTGAGCGCATTCAAAAGCGAGTCCCCCGGAACAAAAGAGACAATCCCGACTGCGAAGCTGGTTTTCAGATCCTTGTTATCACTCAAGTAGGCCTTGTAATTGTCGTAGCCCGAAATTACATAATCCGGAGCGGGAGCGTAAATTTCCAGTGAAGCAGGGATACCCATGTCTGCGGCTTTCGGCTTGGCAGCGTCAAGCCGACCATTATCTATTTGAAAAAAATAGTCAGAAACAGCGATCGCGTATTCTCCGAGTTTACTATATTGTTCTTGTAATTCTTTATCGAAAGCCACCTTTTGCGCCCAGATAAGCCAGCGAGTGTGTTGGATTGTACAGAATTGAACTGTGCGCTCTTCTCCATTCCAAATGACATGCGCCAGACAGCCCCGATATCCATGCGCGTACAATTTATCGGCGACAATAATCTGCGCGTTAAAAGTCTCGACTTCAAAATCTTCCGAGTCACGCAACTTGTCTACAGCCTCAATGCAGGATTTAAGATCGGGACATATGACTCGCACCGAAAGCATGTCAAGATTCTCATCAATCTTGCCTTCGTTTAGAGGATCAAGCGGGCCGGTCACTTGAAATCCGTCGGAGTATGAATAGAAAGCGTTAAGCCTTTCCTGAAGATCAAACTGCTGTTCACCGAGGAGATTCTTGAACTCATCGCCGGAAATCGGCTCGTTGTTGGCGAACGCTGGCGACTGGAAAGAGAGAATTAATATCAGCGCAAAGAATTTCATAGGAAATGCTAACGCATGTAGTTGTTTCATAGTGTTAAATTTTATTTTGAGAGATTGAATTTGGTATTCTGTCCTAATCTGTTATCAGTCGAGGTGTTCTAATCCAACTAACTGGAAGCTGTTTTTGTCGGGATGATACCACAACCAGAGGTTTGTCGGTTTGAACGACTTGCCTGAACCGCGGCTTGTCAAAATAGCCAGCTCGAAAAGATGATCTTCGGCGTCGTTTTTCCCTGAGTTTTCATATTGCGCTTTCATAGCGTCTTTGTCAGAATTGGTGACGGTCAGCGAATTTCCAACAATACTTCGCGGAGATATTAACTGGCGGCCGCCACTCATGATTGAAAACTTGTAGTTTCTTTTCGTACCGTCTGCGAGTCCATATTCAACCGCCAGATCAGTAAACCCTATTTCCATTCCCGCGTCGCTATCCGCAACGCTGAATCTATCCAGCGGACTGACTTTGCCGAACCAGTGTCTGCCAATTTTGTCGCGGCGCTCAATTAGTGTTTTCAGGAGAAACTCTTCCGCCTCGGGATTAGAGAATTGACCGGCTTTGACGATTTCGCGAAGGTCGTCGTCGCGAAACGCCATAACAATCTTCGCTCCCCAGTATGCGTCGCGGTTTGTCATATTTTCATAGGCGGGGTTGGGTATTATCGGGTCCCATTTATTCGGCTCAAAAATCTCTGATTCAAAGTATCCGATTGATGGATACACAGGCGGTTTCGCGTTCTGCCAGGCCCATTCTTTAGTTCCCAGCGTGACAAGCGAAACCAAAACATCCCGCAAGTCAAAATAGTTTGCGTATCCTTTAATGGGAGGCTTGGGTCCGTTGCCGTCGGAGCCGAAAGTAGATCCAAAGTCGAGCAGGAAGTGTTTCATGAATCTGCGGCCGTTTTCTTCGACATATGAATCAAATGTATTCAGGTCTTTTGTGTCATAATGATTTATAAACGACGAGATGACATATAGTCCGCGTAGTTCGCGTCGGTGTTCATGGGGGCACCAATCGTTTGGATCATCCGTTCTCCGACCCTTGTACATGAATGGGCCTTTGTAGTTCACAAGAGCGCGCGACGCCAGACAGCGGTAAGTTCCGTCGCTTTCAGCATGCGCTCGCGCAAGAATCTCATCCAGATCGGCGTCTGTGAACGGTCGCTTTTTGCCGAACTCTTTTATTTTCGCGCCTTCCTTGATCGTTAATTCACTCCGCTTGAAAGAACTAATTGTCTCTTCCGGAACATTATATCCGCAGGCATACAGGTAACGCGTTGCCATTGCTGCGGCGGCAGTCGCCATTTCGGGATTTCCCGGCGGATCGAATTTGATAATATACTGATCGCCGCGCGAGTCCTCTATCCAGAAACCCGGTGTTGCTCCACCCACTTTAGGGCGAAAAACTTTCCACGGAGCTGTTGTATCAGGACCGCCGGACAAATATCTGCCGCGAGAAAGCTCTTCGGCGCTCATCGGAGTCAACCCGTGGCGATTCGTAAACCAGCTTGAATTGGGAGCTTCGTCAAACGAATTGATATTGTAAGACTGCTTGGGCGAACCGGAAAGCTTGTTTAGGTTTCTCTCAATATCAAGCATTTCCTCAATCTGATCAAACCCGGTGCGATTAATAGAAACCCAGGCCAATTTTCTGTCAATTTTTTTGGGTTCCGGAATATTCTGTTTGTCGTCGTCGCGCCAGTAAATATTGTCCGGGTGAAATCCATATTTTCCGGAACCGCACGACAGAAACGTTCCTGCGATGAGCGTCAGAAGAATCAAAAGTAGAATAGGCCCGATTACTTTGCTGGGAGAAATTGCAAATGATTTAGCTCTGGATCGCCGGATATTGCGGAGTTCTTGGTCTTTCACTCTCATAATACATCCTCCCCAAACTCAAGATAGAAACGTGAACCCTCATCGCTACGACCGAATGTCGTGCGAAGAATCACACCGTCCTTCTGCCAGACCCGTATTCCGAGCCCGTATGAGCTATTCCAGTTACGAAATTCGAAATCATCTTGTAAATCATTGAATACTTGTCCATAATCGAAGAATAAGAACGCGTCCACAGTCATCCAAATAGGATAGCGGTATTCTGCTGTAAGAAGCGCCAATCCATTATCTCTGAATCGATCTGTGCGGAATCCCCGCAGGTTTTTCTGGCCGCCGAGAGTTGGAAGCAGATAAAAGGGGAAATCAGGCGAGGCGTCGGCGTATTCGACAGACTCTATTAGAACACGAAACGCTAAAGTTCGTTTGCGATACAATTCAAAAAATCTCCACATGTCCAAACGAACTGTCGCCGCTTTTAGATCATCCGTTCGATCTACTCCACGAACATAATGAATCGAAAAACTTTCGACTCCACCTTTTGTCGGTTTGCTGGGATGATTGCGGCTATCATGAAAAAGCTCAACTCCAAGCGACCACAGTCGCGCTGAGCGAATATCGGCGGTGTCAAGAGCGAATTTTGTAGCTATAGTGTCAATACGTCCCTTGAGATTTGGATCGTCTCCGTCGAAGAGATTCGCTACGGTGTATTGAAAAACGGGACTTACTGTAATTCCCGAGCGCGGTCGAAATTCGACGCTAATTCGAGCCGCTGTATTTTCAAGCGTATAGGCGACTTTGTCTTTGCGGAATGTTGAATCACCGATTCCGTAGAATCTCTCGCGCTTTTCGTTTGTGTATCTCACCGTGGCTCTTAATCCGGTATTCTGACCCAGGAGAGATGGGTTCCAGAATTTCAAATAGTGATCCTGATATTCATTTGTAGAATATGAACCCTTGAGGAATAGATAATCTTCTGAAGAGTCCGGCCTGATCAAGGCTAGTTTTGCGCCCAATTCCAATCCGGAGTTGGATCCATATGAGAATTTAGGAGTTAAAGCCCCGCGTTCGCGCCTGCTTCTAAATTTCTGAGCGATTCGGATTCCCTCGGAAGCAACCTCAGTGGTTACCCAGAGTCCTCCTTTGATAACATAGAAAGGTAATGTCAGAAGCTCCTCTATTATATCAAGAGGTCCCAGGTGATCTTTCTGGGGCGGTGGATCTATTGGCCGTGCTTCTGTTGTGTCAGGAGCGCTTGCCAGAGCCAGCCCCGTAGTAGCGGTTAGAAACGGAAATGTCACCACCATAAAGATTGCCACGGTGAGAGCCATAAATATTCGATTCATGAGGGTTTTCTTGCTCCTTTTTGCATAGTTTGAGCGTCGGCGAGATATATAGCGCTCGAAAAAGAACCCGTCAAGCGGCGCCTTACCGTCAAAATTATCCAAAATCTTTCCAGATCGGAATCCACTCAAAAAGCGGTCCCTGTCTTGCTATGTTTTGCTATGTCTTGGAATACCATCTGAAATAGTCTAGGTTGGGGAGCGCTTACGCGCATGATTGAGGCGACAGTCAGATATTGGTCTCTTTTGGGCGTAAATATTGAATGTTATGTGGAATTACGAAATAGAAGAACACACCGCCGATATCCGCCTCGGAGTTCAAGCGGACACTCTTGAAGAGCTTTTCGCCGGCGCTCTGAAGTGTCTGAGTGAATTGATTCTGGCACAACAGCCAGCGAAGTCGGATATTGGCGATGTCCGCGAGGAAATCTATGTTAAAAGCGAAGACAGGACAGCATTAATGATTGACTTCCTCTCCGAAGCCCTGACCCTTTCCCATTGCAATATGGTTGTGTATCGAGAGCTCGAAATTCTGGAAATATCCCCCACCGAATTGTCAGCGATTATATCAGGTAGGCCAACGGAGAGTTTTGATCGTGATGTAAAAGCTGTGACTTATCATGGCGCGGAAGTGGCGGGAAAAGAGGGTGACGGTTTCGCGGTTGAGATAGTGCTGGACATTTGAGAGAGCGCTGGATATTGTGATAGCGTGGATTTTTGAAGTCAGTATTCCCATGCGGCTTCCAAGTCGTTGATTAGGTAATCAAATCGGGAAAATTCGCAATGAGCGGAAAATTTAAGTTCACAAAAATAACCCCAAACGTCTGGGAAATTTCCAGCGATTCGCGAGAAGACATGCGCGTATCGGCTCGTTTGTACGCTTCGAGCGCCATGCTGGAAAGCGCCTTTGCGGATAAAACAATAGAACAACTGGTCAATGTCTCCACACTACCCGGAATAGTCGGTAATTCGCTGGCTATGCCCGACGCACATGAGGGATATGGATTCCCGATT
>JACZUZ010000426.1 GCA_022572905.1 Candidatus Zixiibacteriota bacterium
TCATGGAAACGCCTGCGACACTTGATTCATTGCTCTGCCCGAATGCGAGTTGTTGTGAAGTCCCCGGTGACGCGGATGGTAGCGGTGATGTGAACATTGGCGACGCGATATTCATTGTGAAGTACGCCTTCGAGGAAGGCGCTCCAACGCCGCCTTGCTGTGATCAGGCCGACGCTGACGGCGGCGGCGATGTTACAATTGCAGACGCGGTTTACATTGTGAAGTACGCCTTCGAGGAAGGAGCTCCGGCGCCGGCTTGTGCGGTTGTCAGCCCGGTATGTCCATAGACTTGCGTTTTGTGAGTAAGTCTGTCATGTCATTCCACTTTCAACTTTCCAGAAGATTAAAGCGCCTCGCCGATCAAGACCCTGAGCCTCTCTCATCTCAACCACCTTCGCCATCTTGTCCTGTATTTACGCCTGCTTCGAAACGCATTACTTTGAAGTCGAACTCGACCAAAAATGTGGGGCTCAACAACCGGCCAATATGATAACGCGAACCGTATATACTCTGAGGGTTATCAATGCGCGTTTTTAACCACAGACAACTCGTGTCATTCATTTAGCGACCGTTAAAGGGCTTTAAAATACCGCTTGACACCTTTTTTGAAACATAGTCGCTATTTTTGAGGTTTCACTGTACGTCACACCAGGAACCGCGTGTGTACAAGAACTCTCAATCAATAATGGTGTAAGGAACTTTCTATGATTTATGTTATTATGAAATTCTGCGATCGTCTCAAAACATTCCCTGAAATAGTCGCTTCGGTCGTCGGCATTTTAGTAGTTTTCCTTTGTTTTGGGAATGTTTCCGAAGCCGCGGTCTCATTTACGAAGCGGACCACCGGACCGGTTGTGAGCGACGGAGGTTTGTCGCGTGGTGTGGCTGCAATTGATTATGACAACGACGGTCATGTTGATTTGTATTTTACTAATAGCGCCAATTCTGCGGAAGTCAATTTTTTGTACCATAACAATGGTGATGGTACGTTTACCCGGATTTTCGATGATCCTCTGGCCACTTTGGCCAAAAACTCAGACTGCTCGTCTTGGGGCGACTACGACAATGATGGAGACCTAGATGTCTTTATTTCGACGTGGTCGAATCAGTTTAATCGATTGTATGAGAATGATGGTGGCGGGAATTTTACCAGAATTACAAGCGGGGATCCGCTCTCTCTCGGCGGTTACTCTGACTACGCAGCGTGGGTTGACTATGATAACGACGGTGATCTGGACCTCTTTGTCGGACATGGCTTCGGAACAATGAACAACAAATTGTACATAAACGACGGAACTGGCAATTTAAATTTATTGACAGGTGATGTTATCTCAGTCGACGCCAATAGAACACACGGATGCGCGTGGTTCGATATTGATGGTGATGGATACCAGGACCTTTATGTAGCAAATTCATCCAGCCAGCAAAACGACCTTTACTTAAACCAGGGTGACGGATCATTCTCTCAGATAACTGTCGGCCCCGCTGTCAGTGGCTTTGAATTTTCATTGCGAGCCGCATCCGGTGACTTTGACAACGATCTTGATTTGGACATTTTTGTCTCAAACGGTGGCGACCAGGATAATTCTCTGTATGTCAACACTGGCGCGGGTACTTTCACCGATATCTCAAGTGTGTTGACGGTCGCAAGCGGAGGTTTTTCACAAAGTGGGGTCTGGGCGGATTTTGATAATGATGGAGATCTGGACTTGCTTGTTACGAACGGTTTTGGCTCTTCTTCGGATTTTAATTATCTCTATTGGAACGAAGGCGAAGGAGTATTCACGCCTGAATTTGTTGGAAGTCTGGTAACAGATCAGGGCTGGGCTCTCGGTTGCGCCGTCGCAGATTTCGATCTGGATGGAGATCTTGATATCGCGATAGGCAAAGGGTTAAATGATACAGAAAATAATGCGCTATATTTCAATGATGGAAACGGTAACAACTGGATTAGCATTATTTGTCAGGGTGGAATCAGTAATCGCTCTGCAATCGGATCGAAAGTCTATCTGAAAGCTACGATCAGTGATTCTTCTTTTTGGCAAATGCGCGAAATCAATAGCCCCACTTCATTTGGTCAGAACGGACTACTGGTCTGGTTTGGTCTGGGGGACGCCGCTGTCGTGGATTCAATCCGTGTAGAATGGCCCTCTGGTCTGGTCACTCATGAGGCCCCGGTCCCAGTGAACCAATACTTCGTCATAAATGAATGCGGATCCGATCCCGATGGAGATAAGGTTGGTGTCGATTGTGATAATTGCCCAAATATTCCAAATACAGAGCAATTGGACAGTGATGGCGACGGCATCGGCGACGTATGTGATAATTGTCCTGACAGTCTCAACCCAAATCAACTTGATACCGATGGCGACGGAGTTGGAGACGCATGCGATATTTGCCCCGGTTTTGATGACAATATTGACACTGATAACGATGGAATTCCGGACGGGTGCGAAGGATGCTGTGTTACTCCCGGCGACGCGGATGGTGGCGGCAATGTAAACATTGGCGA
>JACZUZ010000427.1 GCA_022572905.1 Candidatus Zixiibacteriota bacterium
TGCACTACGCCGTGCCGCGCCTGAGCGAGCGAGATTCTCGGAGCAGAGGACGACACCGACATGCAGACAACCTTGCATCGGATTGGGTGGCTGACTTTCGCGTTGTTCTCGTTCGCGATTTTTTTCTTGGTCTTCAAAATCCAGAAGCGGTCAAGCTATTATACAAAAGCGTCCGCTCAGGAACTGAGAATACCAAAAACCCTCCCTCATAGCTACTATCGGACAAAATTGACCGATCTTGCCTTCTTTCCTGGCGTCCCTTTTGATATCTGCAATTATGACATTCCCGGCTTTCAGAGACCCAAATTGATATTACGCGAGTTGTCCGGAACCCATTTGAAAATCCATCCGGAGAATCTGATCGGAAAAAATTGGTCTGAAAAATCTGTCGCGCGAATTCTAATATGCGAATTCTGTTGTGGAATGGGCCTGCGGGAATATATTTAGAGATATGGATAATGGTATTGAAAGTCTAAAGGCCGAGAACCTCGTAAAAAGATATCGCAAACGGGAAGTCGTTGGGGGAGTGTCCCTGGAAGTGAAGCCGGGAGAAGTCGTCGGACTGCTGGGGCCAAACGGAGCGGGGAAAACCACGACGTTTTATATGATAACTGGCTTTGTCCCACCCAATTCAGGAAAAGTATCAATAGGCAAAAGAGAAATCACCAACCTGCCCACATACAAGCGAGCTCGTCTGGGGATTGGATATCTGGCCCAGGAGGCGTCGGTATTTAGAAAACTTTCGGTGGAAGACAATATTCTGGCAATTCTTGAACTAAAGAAAATGTCAAAACAGGAGCGCAAGAATCGCCTGGATGAACTTCTGGATGATTTGCATATTACTCATGTCCGTAAAGCGATGGCATTCACTCTCTCGGGAGGCGAACGGCGACGAGTTGAGATCGCCAGGGCGCTGGTGTCTGATCCGAAGTTTATTCTACTGGATGAGCCTTTCGCAGGGATTGATCCGATTGCGGTAGAGGATATTCAAAGAATCATCGGCTCTTTGATTTCTCGTAATATGGGCGTGCTTATCACAGACCATAATGTCCGCGAAACTCTTGCCATATGTAATCGCGCATATATCATTTATGATGGTGTAATTCTAAAGTCCGGCTCTACCTCCGAACTGGCGGCTGACAAGGAGGTGCGAGAAAAATATCTGGGTGAGAAATTTCAATTATGAAAATTGACTGGAAAATCAAGGAAATTCAAATGTTGCGCAAACTCGATAAGTTTGTAGAAAGTATGAACGACTGCATACTTCAAACTGCGGTCATTTAGATACTTACCGATAACGAGATAAGAGAAGAGAAAAGCTCTTTTGAGCCAATGGAAATAGAGGCGTCTTATAGTCCTCAGAGAGTCAATTAAGACTGAACTGGAAATGCGAAATTAGGCTGCGAACCGCGAGTCAGATAAAATGAAACTAGGATTAGAACTCAGACTAAAACAAACTCTGGCGCCTCAGCTTATCCAGTCGCTGAAAATGCTTCAGATGCCACTTCTGAAGCTGGAGCAAACCCTCAGGATGGAACTTTCAGCCAATCCCATGCTCGAGGAAATCGAAACACTTGAACAGGAGACGGAGGAGAAAGACGACGACACACTGGATGAGATTAAGACCGATGACGATGAGCCCCAGATTGATCCCCGTCTTAAGGAAATAGACTGGGACACATACCTAAATGATGACCATGATTATAAGATGGAGAACCGTCTGCTTGAACCGAAGACGGAGGTTTTTGATCAAACTTCGGCCGCGCAGAAAACACTCTCGGACTACTTGATGGAACAACTGCGCCTTTTGAAACTCACGGATCAAGAACGGGTGATTGGCGAGTATATTATTGGTAATGTAGACACGCGGGGATTTCTGGTAGTTTCAATCGCCGATATGGCCATTGAGCTGGAAGTCGAGCCTGATAAAGTTGAAAGCGCTTTGAAAAAGTTACAGACGATGGATCCGGTCGGTCTTTGCTCCCGGGATCTGCGTGAATTCCTGCTGATTCAGCTTGAAGAAAAAGACTTGAAGTCTACGCTGGCTTATCGAATAGTCGACGAGCATCTCTACGAACTGGACAAGAAATCCGTTTTGCAGCTTTCGAAAACCATGAACGTGCCATTTGAGAAAGCCCAGGACGCGATGGATCTTATCCGCACTTTTTCGCCCGAACCGGGCAGAGGTCTCTTTGACAGCAGAGCAATACCGGTTACGCCGGATATGGTGATTGAACGAGTGGGTGACGATTACGTTGTCTATCATAATGATAAATCATTACCTCGCATGAGGATCAACCCTAATTATCGCTCTCTCCTGAAGCGCAAAAGTTCCACCGCAGAAGACACAAAACAGTATGTGCGGGAGAAACTCGAACAGGCCCGCTGGTTACTAAACGCGGTTAATCAACGTCGCGGAACCATGCTCAGGGTGATGGAAGCGATTGTGGGCGAGCAGCGCGAGTTTTTTGAGAAGGGTTCCGCGTTCTTGAGACAGCGGATTATGG
>JACZUZ010000428.1 GCA_022572905.1 Candidatus Zixiibacteriota bacterium
CATGAACGGGATAAGCGTAATCAAACCACAAGCAAGCCAGACGAACGCAAAAACAAGAGTGCGATAACCATCCGCGCCGATCAGTTCGCGCTCTTTCTTTTGAAATGTAGCGACCCAGAGAGATGTAGTTCCGATGATAGCCGCGATAATAACTAGCGTCTGAAATCTAAAGAGTCCGTCAGCGCCATATGTGAATATCATCTGAGTCCAACCGGTTAAAGAATCCGGAATAGTTGGCCGAAGCCCCACCGCCGCAGTCTGAGAGCGAAAATATTCAATCATGCTTAACGGCGACCAGTCAAAAAATAAGGCCGAATAAATAATCATTCCCAGGATAAATCCCAGAATCGTAGCGCCTCCGCGCCGAGCTAATTCTTTCTTGCCATCAAACAGATAATCAACCATGACTGGAGCTAGAAGTATCACGCCGGTCAGTTTTCCGGCGAATGTCCCCAACGCTATCAACAAGCCTGTCAGGGTGGCGCCAAGAAAGCTTTTTCCAAGTTTGAAATGGACAAGAACTGTTATACCGGAGATAAACAATAATCCTGTTTCAAGATGTGGCATTCTATTGGCGAAAAACATCAAATTCGAAACGAAAAAGAAAAAAGCAACTAACAGAATCTCCTCTTTCGGACGACGAATACTCCATCCCCACAGAAAAAGCGCAGTCCCTCCCAGACCGAGTATTAACGCCGAAAAATTAGCTGTAACTCTCGAGACTCCCGCTACGAGAAAAACCAAATAGGAAACTCCGGAGACGATTGAAACACGCCACGATTTCCAACGATCATAGTCAAAAGTGTCCCAATCTCCCGTGAGAATCTTATTTCGAGCGAAACTCGTATATATGTATGGATCAGTAATATCTGATTTGCTATAACCGGTGAAATATAACGGAGTGTCATAATTAAGATTCACAAAACGGAGGACTCCGAAAAGAATGATTAAGACCAGAAGCGCTATTCGGACATTTCTGTTGAGTACGGAATTCTCCGCTTGATTGATATCATTCATCCTGGGCTTTATTAACATTCAACAAACTGGTTTAACTAACTATTCGATCGGACCTGCGTCCTGTGGAAGAGGAATATACGGGTTTAATTCCGCACAAGCGGAGTATTCCGCACGCGCCATCTTAAAAAGCTCATCGCCGCGAGTCATTTTACGCAGGATTGCATATTCCTGACCCACTAATAAGCGAACGTAATATCGCTCTCGGAATTCACGCGACAGTCGCTCCAATTCGGGCTCGACAATAACATTATTCGCCAACTCATTTTGATTACCCGGAGCGCCAGGCGCTTCTTGAATTTCTACGGCTTCGGTAAGAGCTCTATCTCCTGATCAAGTTTAAGGTTGCGAGCGGCGAAGATATTCAAGTCTATTGCAGCTTCGTACTCCACTCTCGCTTTCCGCAAGTATTCCTCTTTGCGGGTTACCTGAGACAAAGAGGCGTAGCCTCTACCTAGCAAATATCTGATATAATACAAGTTCGGATACTCCTGCGAAATCTTAGCCAGCTCCGGCGCCCCCAGGGCTTCATTTCCCTGAATTGCAAGTACGTTCACTCTCTCCATTCGAGCTGTAAGATTGTGCGGATATTTTTCCAGAAACAAATTCAGCAGAATCAAAGCAGAATCAGGCTTCTGTAAAGTTATTTGATCCAGCGCCAATTCATAATATGTTGGTATATAACTGTGACTATTTATGCGATGGATGTAATACGCTCCTTCGCGAGCCCAGACCCACATTGATCGTGAGGCGCCTATGAGTTCCGGATATTTTTTCTGCGCAGATTCAAAGTCCGAAAACGAGCCCGCCACATGCGTGATCGGATAGCGCGCGAAAATATCCTGTTCGTAAGTTTCAAGTCCGAAAGAATGGATCAGATTTAAAAAATTATTATCAATTGTAAACGCTGAAGAAAAATTTCCCACCAACAATGAATTGCGGCCGAGAATTTCGCCAATGTCGCGGTTTTGTTGCTCTAATCCATTACTGGGCTCAAAGAGACCTTTGTAAACCAAATGTCCCTGACGCAAAGCAAATAAACTAACAATTGTGAAGGCTAATACGGCTCCAAATCGTGCGTTGAGGCCCCACCTCTTGAGAATAGTTACGAAGACAAATGTCGCCGTTGACAGACCCGAAAGAATTATCACTCTGTAATCAATTGGAACTAAACATGGTTTGCCGAGGACATAAATCTGCACCCACCAGGAATGAAACTGAGTAGCAAGGTAGATTGTGACGAAAACAAAACCCGAAGAAAGCGCCCATTTCAATGTTCCCGATCCTGGAAGTCTGAATTCTCCTTTTAGAAGCCGCCATACTCCAAATCCCGCAAGCGCCAAAAGAGGCGGCATAAACGGCAAGAAATAGCGAAATGGACGGTATTCATACGGCATGAGCGTAATCAAACCACAAGCAAGCCAGACGAACGCAAAAGCAGGAGCGCGATAACCATCCGCTCGAAACAGCTCGCGCTCCTTTTT
>JACZUZ010000429.1 GCA_022572905.1 Candidatus Zixiibacteriota bacterium
CTGGCTTCGCTGACATCGACGACAACGCTGTCATCGTTGGGAGTTACCGACTTCTCGCCAATTAGTTTGATCATGGATGGGGGACCCGGCTCATCACTGGTCACCGGTTTGTCCTCCAGCTCAACCGTCGGTAGTTTGATTCAGGCCATCAACCAGATTCCCGGGGTTACCGCATCGCTGGATTCGTCCGGCGCCACTACCGAACTAAAAATTGTTCGTGACTATGCCGGGGATGGCGGATCTTACAATGTTCAGACCTCGGTAGCGGCCGCAAATGATATTCTGAATATCGTTTTTGGAATTACGGTTGGATTGAGTATGACAGCGAACAACGGCACCCCGCATCACATGGCGATTGTTGATACGCTAATCCAGTCGGCGCCGGGTGTTACAAACAATCCGGGACCTCTGGCGTTGACTCCGGTTTTCAGTGACGAAACCGGACTGATTATTGGTATCGACGGCCTCGGCGGCGGTGGTGTGACAATCAAGGGCACTAACCCGCTTGCGCAGGGGACGGCTACGATTAAAACCGAATCTACAACCCACGCTACATCGATTACCGTGTTTGACAGCCAGGGAGGCACTCACGCTCTGACCGTTGAATTTACCAAGCAGTTCTCAACAAATACCTGGAGTTGGCAAGCGTTGATGAACTCCGGAGAGTCTCCTATCTCCGGAACTTTTGGGGAAGTGTCATTTAATCCCAACGCTTCACTTCAGTCATTCACTTTCGGAAATCCAATGGTATTTGATCCGGGCAACGGCGCGGAAAATATGAGTATCCGCATGGACTTCGGATCGGTAAGTGAATTCACCGGACTAACCGGTTTTGCGTCGAATCATACGGCCTCGCTGGTTAATCAGGATGGTTACACAGTGGGTATTCTGGATAAAATATCGATTGATAAATCCGGAAATATCAGCGGCATTTTCACCAATGGTATTAGCCGCCGGTTAGCTCAGATTATTATGGCCGACTTTAATAACCAGGCTGGTTTGCTAAAAGCCGGTCGATCAATGTTCCAGGTTTCCGCTAACTCGGGTCAGCCTGTGCTCGGAATAGCGGGAGAGACAATATCGGGATCGATTTCATCGGGAGCGCTGGAAAGTAGCTCTGTGGACATTGCGGTTGAATTTACCAATATGATTATCGCTCAAAGAGGATTCCAGGCAAACTCTCGGATTATAACAACGTCTGATAGTATGTTGGACGAATTGGTAAATCTCAAACGATAGAAATGAGATAGTACATTTTAAACCAGGTTAGGCGGAGTTCTGTGGAAGATATTTTCACAGGGCTCCGCCAACAAAAAAGCAAGGGATTGCGACATGCCGGATGAAGCCAAAGAAAAAGACGAGCAGACTGGCGACGAAGAGGAATCCTCTGATTCCAAAGGCGAACAAAATCCGTTTGTCAAATACGGAATAATGATCGGTATAGTTCTGGTCATGGCTGTAGCGGGATATTTTGTAACTTTGAATTTTATTCGACCAATGGTCACCGGGAATCAAACTGAGGAGATAGGCGACTCAGATGAATCCGACGAGAATGAAAGCGAACCCGCTCCGAAGAAAAAGAAGAAATCGACGAAAAAGAAGAAGAAAAAGTTGCGTTCAGCGGGAGACGAAGGCCAGGCCCATTCGGAAATGTTTGAAATAAAAGATATTATCGTCAACCCGGCCGGAACGGGCGGCACGAGATTTTTGTCGGCATCAATAAGTTTCGAGGTGGAAGACAGCCAAGCGCTGGAACTTTTTGAGTCTCGAACATCGCAAATTCGCGACGCTCTGATAACGATCCTGGGATCGAAAAATATCGAGCAATTGACAGATGTTAAGCAAAAGGAAATCGCGCGCTACCAGATTAAAAAACGAGTGGAAACTCTTTTGAACACTGACGAGTTGATGGCTGTTTATTTCACCGATTTTGTTCTCCAGTAAGGGATGAATATTTTAGAGTAATCACGAATTTCTACAATAGTTGTACGGATAAAAATAAAGAGACATAATGGCTAAGGTACTTTCACAAGAAGAAATAGACGCTCTACTTAATACAGTGACGTCCGGGGAAGAAATACCGGATATAGAAACGCCAGAGGTTGAGGATATTCTAAGGCCCGTGGTGACTTATGATTTCAAGCATCCAAATCGTGTCTCCAAGGACCAAATTCGTACTCTCGAAAACTTGCATGACAACTTCGCCGGTCACTTTGCCAGTTCACTGGCCGGAATCACACGAGCGGTTGCTGAGGTTGAGCTGGTATCAATAGATCAGATAACTTATTCAGAGTTTATCACGTCATTATACGCTCCGTCGTGCACCTATACATTCACCGCCCCGCCAATGGATGGAGCGTGCGTTGTTGATTTCAGCCCTACTCTGGCGTTCGCTTTTGTCGAAAGAATGTTCGGTGGCACGGGAAAAATTCTTGAAACTGATCGCGAGTTGACGGGAATTGAAAGAGCGGTTATGAAGAGGATCATC
>JACZUZ010000036.1:0-7428 GCA_022572905.1 Candidatus Zixiibacteriota bacterium
TCGCTCCAGCGTTCTCCTTAGTTAAACTGTCCGCAAAATTGTTGGAGAAATGCCTTTTTAGTGGATAAATGCGAAATACAGCGCCACCAATTTCCGTCCACCATTTGTTGAAGAATTTCCACAACTGATCGAAATGATTTTCTGCAGTACTGCTGATCCATAGATATGTCATTCCAACTCCTTGTCAGATGTTCGTTTTAAAGTCTTTCTCTCGAATTGTCTCACTGCGTCACTAAGATACACTGACTAAATCGCGACGTGGGGGTAGTTTACTCCTGATTCCAGCATAGCTGGCGCCTAGCGCTGCAGGTCTACGAACTGAAAAATAAGCCATGACTTTACAATCCCTCTCCACGAAAGTCTGGACTTTGTTTGGGCGAAACGCCTTGACGGGAGCGGATTTGGGTCCAGGGTCTGACGGGAGATATTAGGAGCGTTGTATCGCTTGGAGTTAACATGAGGACAGTAGGTTGCCTAGATGAATTTCCTTGTGAGCGACCACTCGCATAAATGATGTGCCATAAGGTTAATATGCACAATCTCCTTTTTGAGAAGTCTTTCACCCGCCCTACCGGGCCAATAGTGACATATTCTGTCAGCGAATTGAGAGCCTGATCGATTCTCTTCAACAACACCCTGACAGGCCCTGTCATAACTCAAAGTATCACTTGACAATAGTGGCCTGATGTGCTTCCTTCGTAATCGACTACCTGCCCCAAGGACTGGGAAACGGTTTAGAGAAATACTCCAGGGATTTTGTAAGACGTACAGTTGAGAAGCCGAGTTTTCGGCTTGTTGCGAGGCGCTTTTGGTTCCAGGTCCAAGACGTCTTTTCGCGCAGGGACGATCGGATCGCCCTAGCAGTACCGACCTAAAGGTCCAAAACTACAGTTTCAAAAATATAGTTTCAAGAATTCCGTAGATGAAGACACAGAAATCGTGAATTCCGAATTTTCGTCAAAAGTGAAGTTTTCAGCGGAGCCCGCAGACTCTTCGCACGGGCGCGTTAACCGGGGATTTTCCCGTTTGTCGAAGCGTCTTTGTTTGATTTTCCTTCCGATTATCGTTTTCGGACTAGTCTTCTCCGATTTACCAGCCCAGCCAAGCGCCACAATCGGCTCCAACGTAACCATCCCGATTCGGCTAACAATTGTGAAGACCGTCTCGCTTGAATTCGGTCAGGTCCGTCCGGGCGCTTGTAATGGCACAGTTGTTGTCGAAACGAATAACAACAGATTTCCAACGGGTTGCGCCAAGCTGGCCGCGACTGGCTCAAGTCTGCACAGCCGTGGTGAATTGACAGTTTTTGGCACAGCGGGCGCTACTTTCACCATGTCCGTCGCGGATGGTATGGCGCTCCATGATAATCGCAGTGATCCGCTGCTGGGGATCACCGATTTGTTTGTCACTAATGTGACGACATTCAGCGTGACCAGAGACATGGGTGATGGCCCTAACGGAGTGATTGGCTCCGGTGGGACTGATCAGATTTTTGTCGGTGGCACGCTTCAGGTGCCAGTAGGCGCAAAAAATGGAAAGTATGAGGGTGAAGTGGTTCTGACCATTAATTTTTAAGTCATCATCGAATGATGGTCTGGCCTGAACGCCTCAGCAAAGAGAAAATAAATCATGATAGAATTAATTCAGATTATGAAAAGAGAAAGGAGAGCTATTATACCAGGAAAAGAGAATACACAGCGCAAAATCAGCTCTGATTTATGCGCGTATTATGTATCTGACATTTTAACCGTAAAGCATGGGAGGAGATACCCATGAAACTTAATCCAATCACCAAAGTAGCGCTTGTAGCTGGTTTGGTGATCGCTATCGCGGCTTTTAGCGCTACTCGCGCAGAGGCCGCT
This sequence comes from Candidatus Zixiibacteriota bacterium, assembly GCA_022572905.1. Lineage (GTDB taxonomy): Bacteria > Zixibacteria > MSB-5A5 > GN15 > JACZUZ01 > JACZUZ01. Next base: position 1,863 of record JACZUZ010000036.1, read on the forward strand.
GACGCAGTTATCACTAGTTCGGTCGAAGTTGCCGTTTTGGAGCTAGTTGTCACGGGTGTGCAGGCTGTTGCTTTTGGGCTACTGGCCCCACCTGATGGTGTTGCGGATTTCTGGACCATCAACTCATGTGATCCGGGCGCTTTGATTGGCCCTGCCGGTAAGGATATTTTCCCGCTTGACCATAGCAGGGGCGAGTTCATCATCACAGGTGAACCCAACTTTACTGTGCAGTACAGCATCTCGGTGTTTAATAACTTCAGCAGTACATTTCTGACGCTTACAGTGGGCGCGGCTGATTTGTGCCCCACGAGTCCCCGCGCTATCGATCCGGACGGAACACTTCATCCTGAAGTCGGAGGTAACCTGCAGGTCGATCCGGGAATTCCGGCCGGTTCGCACTTCGACGCGGTAATTGAGATGACCGCAATTTATCCTTGAAATATTACAGTCGAATTTTGTAATGAAAAAAGAAATAACAATTAATATGCCACGGCGAGTTGAAAATGTTGTCGAACAAACGTTATTCGACAATATTGCCGACTTTCCGTGCAAACTAACCTCTAGATTCTCTAAAGGAGAACAATAACATGAGAACTGCAACTTTTCTCAAATTAGCAGTGATTACCGGCCTCGTGATCGGGATCGGATTCATGGTCTCGACAGATACGAGGGCCGCTTCCGACCAAATCGGTAGCTCAGTCACAATCGGCACCGCCCTTACAGTAACTAAGGGCAATGACTTGGTCTGGGGCATTTTGGCCGCGCCAACCTCCACATCTGAGACTTGGAACATTAACTGCGGTACCGGCGTTTTGAGCGGTGGCCTTGCGGCAAACGATCTGTTTTCCGGCGACCATAACGTAGGAACCTTTGCGATCAACGGTCAGATTAACGGTATAATCACCACGAGCAGTACGTTTACTAGTTTCACTGACCCAGCGCTAACTTTGTCCAATATAAGTGTCTGCGCAGGTACCGTTCTGAGCTCGACTGGTACCATGGCTGTCACCATTGGCGGAGATCTGAATATCACTAATGCGGCTGTTGCGGGTTCATACACTGACGCCACAATCACATTGACGGCGAACTACAATTAAACAGATTTGTTTGATTAGTAGTTTTTGATCAGAATTTTTGATCAATGTCTATTGACGCCTGCGGGCGTCGAATCGATAAAAAAGCCCCGGCATAAACCGCCGGGGCTTTTTTGTGTCTGTTGTGAAGCGCTTATCAACAGAGCTGTTGTGACATTCGCCTACTTAAGCATAATCATCTTGCGTGTCGCAACGAAATTTCCTGCGACCGCTTTATAGAAATAAACTCCGGAAGCGAAGTTGGCGCCGTCCCACTCAAGAGTGACCGTACCGGCGCTTGAACGGCCGGAATAATAATCCACCTGTTGCCCGAGCAGATTGAATATCGAAATCTCCCAGTCCGAACTTTTGGCCAGATCAAGCTTAATCTTCGTGATCGGGTTGAACGGGTTTGGATAGTTGGCGTGCAAAGCAAAGGCGCTCGGCAGAGCGCTACCGCTCTCTTCAATAATTCCGGCGGACAAACCCGGGCCGCCCAGCGCGGCGTCTTTCGCTGAAGCGAAAGTAAAGTTGAAAGTCGCGCGCACACCGGTGACACTGACATTGGAGGCCAGGGCATCGAAAACAGCCGTCGTGTCGCCGTTGGCGTCAACATAGGCCTTCAACGAATCGGTTGTCACAGCGCCGCCAAAGAGCGAGCTGACAGTTGCGTTCGGAATGAAAATATTCACGGTCCGGGTCTGGCCTGTCTGGCCATACGCTGTAAATCCGCACTTGGCGTTAAATGTTCCCCAGGTTCCACCGGCCCCCGTGACAGAGGCGCTTGCATCAAGTCCCGGTAACAGCGCAAAGATATCGCCCACCCAGTGATCGGTGTGCGCCATTATTCTTAGCGCCGTTGTTCCAAACGCAGGGTCAGTGACAATCATGAATCCGATCATTGAAGTAAAGGATTCACCGGCGTTGTTTGTCGTTCCAAATGTTGTGGACTTTATGGTGAGAGTTCCTGTCCCTGAGCTGTCATAGGTAACGGTCGGGTATGTTCCGCCCATCACGGCGATCAAATGCGCCGGCTCACTGTTCATATCAATAGTGAATGTCACTTCTGTTCCGGCCGGAATGGCCCGATTGAGCTCGATATTTACCTTATTGAGCGGGCCGGTAACACCGTCAAAGATAAGAGTATTGGTGTTGGTCGGCATGTTTGTTTTCAGGCTGGACAATTCGGCTGTCAGAGGAGTGACGGTAGCCGGAATCGAAATCAAAATCTGACCGTAGCCTGAAGATATTCCCTGCAATAGCGCCGGAGCGGCGGTAAATCCGGCTCCGCCGGGACCGAGCGGGGCGCTCGGATCTGTTGTCGAATTACCCGCTATCTGACCGGGGTTGATAAAAACGCCGGTATTGGATGAATCCGGACTTAGAACCGCAAGGTAATAACCTGGGTCTACCGGGGCGCTAAGTTTTAGACTGGTTAGTTTTGGAGCCGCTGACAGGGACTGTGACAGCGTCAGAATTAAACAAACTACAAATACGCTTTTAGCTTTGGCGAGCATACTTTCCTCCGACTGAAATATGTTTAGTAGGTCTACTAGCTAGTTTTCGGCCTAAAACTGAGCGACTTAACAATTAGCTCCCTAGTAATCCGAACCAGAATAGAACTGGTCCGTAAAACGGATTTCAATCGGCTGAACTCCCCCTCTCGTCCTTTCTTGCCCTTTCTTGCCGAGGTCGGCGTTTCGGCGCTATATTCGCAACGGAGGGACGATAGGGAGATATCTTTTATGGAAAACACTGGCCGTAACATCTGGCGTAACGCTCTGGCGCAAAATGGATTATCCGGGCAGGGTCGTTTCTGGTCAATCGCCTTTCTGACTCTTTTTCTCTCTCTGTGGATACTCCCGGCCGAAGGTTGGACGCAGGTGGGAGGCGGGCTCTCAGTCATGCCAACTCGCATTGTGTTTGAAGGGCGAGACCGAACTGCGGAGATCGTGCTGACTAATCGTGGCGCCGAAGCCGAAACGTACAGGATTACTTTCAAGAGCATGCGTATGCTGGAGGATGGCTCATACGAGGATATCGAAGAGCCGCGCGAGAATGAACGGTTCGCCGCTGACCTGATTCGTTATTCCCCGCGCCGGGTTGTTCTCGAGCCTGGTACCTCACAAACTCTTCGGCTAATGTTGAGGAAACCGGCGGACCTGGCCGAAGGGGAATACCGCTCCCATATGTATTTTCGCGCCGTTCCCAAACCGAGCTCGGCTTCCGATATCGAGGAGCCTGATCTCAAAGAAGACCAGATTAATATCCAGATCACGACGATTTTTGGTATCACCATCCCGATTATCGTTCGCCATGGAGATTTATCCAGCGCCATTGAATTTTCTGATCTTGCTCTTGACCTGCCGATTGACACGCTTGGTCTGCCGAATCTTAGCTTTCGTCTTCATCGAACGGGAAATCGCTCTGTTTACGGAGATTTTACAATCACCTATATCCCGGACAACAGCGACAAAGAATATGTGGTGGGCTGGCTTAACGGAGTAGCCGTTTACACGCCCAATTTGACTCGTTCCTTATTCATAAATATTCACATGCCGGAGGGCGTGGAGATAGACAGAAGTACGTTTCGGATATCTTATCGCGCTCGCAAGAGTGATGGCGGTGGGATTCTCGCCGAAGCGGAACTTCGCTTTCCGCCCGAATAGCTTTGCTCCCCCAAAATGATTATTCCCAGTTGTTCGCACCCTTTCCCATTTTCTCAATGCCCGGAGCCCCACTTTGTTTTAGAGCGGCCTGTCTGAGAGTCATCGGCCTACTTACGTTTCTGCTAATCTTTCTGTTGGCTCTACGAAGTCCTGCGAACGCGGCAGACAGCGATACATCGCCTCCTACGCCGGATAATCCTGGAGATGACTTTATCGAAGACGAGATACTCATTCTGCAAGTGCAGTTGGGCAAATACATTCTCAGCGATGGCATACTTGGGTTTCTGCATCGCGGCGGAGTTATGCTTCCGCTGGGTGAGATGTGCAGAATTGTGGATTTCCCCATCGAGGTTGAACCCGACGAAGGTCTGGCTCACGGCTGGTTTCTGAGAGAATATCGTTTCTTTTCGCTAAATCACTCCCGATCTGAAGTAGTTATTCGAGGACGAATCCAGACCTACGACGCAAGTCTGGTCCGGTTAGAGGCCGATGACATTTATGTCGATGCAACACTTTTGTCCCGCTGGTTCCCTTTGGATTTTACGATGGATTTACCGCGCTTGATCGTGCGGCTTTCCTCGCGAGAACCTCTCCCTTTCGAACAGAAACTGAAGCGTGAAGAACTCTGGAAGTCAAAACGACGAGGCAGGGCGAGTGGACCGGCATACCCAAGACAAAACAGCGCATACAAACTCCTTGACTGGCCAGTTGTCGACGCCAACCAATCGCTGGCTTATGGCCGGGGAAGTGTGCGCGGCCGTGAAGCGAGATACAATGGACTGGTCAGCGGTGATTTTCTGTTTATGACTTCGACACTGTTTCTTTTGGGTAGCGATGAAACAACGGTGGAAGAGTTGAGACTGTCGCTCTCACGAACTGATCCGGACAACGGGCTGTTGGGACCTTTGGGCGCCAGTAAACTCTCTTTTGGGGATATCTTTTCGCCACAGCAGGCGCTAAGCGCCACTTCGCGCGCTGGTCGGGGAATTGAGATTTCCAATTTCCCGGTCAGCCGACCAAGTGAATTTGATCGCACTACGATGCAAGGAGAGCTCCTTCCTGACTGGGAAGTTGAACTCTATCGCAATGAGGTCCTTTTGGATTTTCAGCTCTCTCGTGGGGATGGTCGTTATGAGTTCATTGATGTTCCGCTCCTGTTCGGAATGAATATTTTGCGACTTGTATTTTATGGTCCGCAAAGCCAGAAGTATGAAGATGTCGAGCGTATTCTGATTGGACCAGGATTGTTAAGACCCGGCGAACGTCTCTATCGTCTCGCGTACATTCAGCAAGACGTGGATCTGTTTCTTGTGGGAATTGACACGACCCGGATAGCGCAGCAGGGCGAGGAGCGACTTCTGGCGGAATTCGAACAGGGAATCAGCCGCCGCATTTCTCTTTCTGTCTCCGGCGCGAGTATTCCGCTCAGAAGCGGACGCCGAAAGTACGGGAGTTTCGGTATTCGCGCGGCGCTGTTTGGCGCGTTTACTCGAATTGATGCCAGTCATGACAATCTTGGGGGAACAGCGCTTAAAATTACGACCCAAAGTAATCCACTTGGTATGGATTTCCTTTTTGAACACGGTCGGTTTTATGACTTTATCAGCGAGAGTATTTCTGAATCAGGTGATCCGGTCACCAGCCAAACTCAAGTCCGACTCGACGGTGTCATCCCGCGTTGGATTTTACCCCGAATTTCTTTCGGTGGAACTGGCCGACTGGAGCGCCGGGAGTCAGGGCGTTATCGTCTCAACGGGAGTAACCGTATCTCGTTTTTCTTCGCAGGAATTTCTGCATCTAACTCCACAAATGGCACATTAACCG
>JACZUZ010000036.1:7462-10015 GCA_022572905.1 Candidatus Zixiibacteriota bacterium
TACTCAGGTAAATTCTTCATTTCTGATGAACCTGCGCCGGGGGAAGATGTCTCTACGGGGGCAGCTTAATTACTTGCCGCCTCCCGGAACAGAACTCACGGACGTAGCGCTTACCGCAGACTACAGATTTGCCAGGAGTGTAACCTTGCGCGCCGGCGTTAACCGCCAGCTTATTAATGACCGTCTTACAAGATACACTGCAGGTATAAACCACATTAATAAAATCGTTTCTATGGGACTGGTAGGAAGTTACTTAAGCGATGATGATTTCTCTGTGAAGTTAACCACGTCGTTCAGTTTTGGTGTTAGACCACGAAGCAAGAGTCCGATCCTGCAATCGGGACGGTTAGGCGCTTCCGGAATAATTTCGGCCCGAGTCTTCTTGGATCTCAATCAAAACGGTCGTTTTGACGAAGAGGATGAACCGCTTGAGGGAGTTCGTTTTCATCGCGATGGACGGCGCAGCGATGCCAGGTCAAACGCCAACGGCATCGGATTTATGACCGGCCTGGCAAGTTATACGCCAGTCTCGATTTCGGTCGATGCCGCCAGTCTCGAGGATCCATACTGGATTTCAACCGTTCCTGGAATTGAAGTAGTTCCGCGCCCGGGGAAAGCGACGACACTTGAATTCCCGATCGTCATGACCGGCGAAGTCGATGGAATCGTGTATCTTCTGCTTGACGACAGCGCTAGGGCTGTGTCGAATGCGGAAGTCCAACTACTTGACACGCTTGGGACAATAATTCAAACAGTCAAGTCCGCGTTTGATGGGTTCTATCTGTTCACTCTCGTTCCGCCGGGGAGCTACAACGTGCGCATATCTCCTGAACAGATAATCCGCTTGAAGCTCCAACCACCTGAGGAATGGGGTCTTGTCATCGAGGCTAGCGGAACAATCGCCAGCGGAATCGACTTCACACTTGTTCGTCTGAAGAAGTAGGCGGCCTGAATCCGCAAGTAGGTTTTAAGTCCGGGCTTGATCACGGCGTTTCCAGAGAAGGCATTCATTGGCCCTGACTGGGAATGGGCCGTTAAACTCGATGATGAACGACATTTCTCAAAGAAGTTTTCGTTTATCGCTATGAAAATATAGACCTGGGGGAAAAGTATTGAATCGAATCTTCATTTTTGGTCACTTAGATCTAAATGGTCTCTAACAGAGTTCGATATGTATCCCAAGTTCCCCGCTTTTTATTATAACTGACTGACAATCAATCAATTCCGAACAAGTCCTTGGCGTCTAAGGGAGATTGGAGTACAAGATATAGCACCGACGTTCGGGGGTACTACCCGAAAGCCATTAGAAATTGATCGCGAGGTTTATTTTAATCGGTACTATGTCTCCCGATGCGGAGGCGCACATGGGTAGTGCTTCAAGTTGAACCGGGCCAAGTTTTTGAGTTCTGTGGCCAATAATGCCACCTACAATGCCACCTACTAAAGCCCCGCCAATAATAATTGCCGCAATCTCTTCTATATGAAATTCGAGCCACTCATGTGCTTGTTTTTCATCCCACTTTTTGGCAACAAATATTCCAACACCTGTTCCAATGGCAAATCCTAATACAGCTCCGAAGACGGTGCGGCGCTTAACGCGAAACGCACTTGTCATGTCCCCAAGCGCAATTGTGTGCAATCCAGATGCACCATGCCGCAAAGTCAGCAAGTTGCCGTTATTCGATAGTAATCTGCCCTGGAACGTAGTTCCGTCCTGAGTTTCAATCCGGAATTCATCGCCACATCGGGCTTCAAACCGGATTTCAGCGCGTTGTCGATGACGCTTTTGGCTGTGCGCATAAGGGCACAGAGTCAAGATTACAACTGAACAAATGATAGCCGCTGTCATCGTTTTATTCAGGAGAGATCTCATGCTGGCTGAAACCGTTTTATGAACAGCGGTTCTTGTTTTGAGTTTCAAATTGATACCCCTCATATTTGAGAGTTGTCTCCGGCACTTGCCTTATAATATGACGCAAGCTCAGAGTTTACAAGAACTTTCTCAGGGTGATACCGGGGACGGCAAACGACCCGCAATTCATTGCCTGATTGCCCTCAGCTCACCAATAATGACTGAGCACAAAAGTTCTATATGTATCCCAAGTCCTCCGCCATTTTCTTTCTAAGTGATTATCGCTCAATATGGTTCGATATGTATCCCATCTACCCTGAAGGTTCAATAACTCCAATAAGAGTTCGATATGTATCCCAAGTTCCCCGTGCTTTTGATTAGGCGAAGAGTGACCGAATAGCCACGTTAAGATCACCGGCTTTCATGTGCTCTAGCGCTGTCAAATTAGTTCCAAGCTTGTCAGTAGCGGCCAACCATATCCGAGAGGTACGCGCACTCCGCGAGGCCCTTTGATTTCAAGTCAACATTCGCTGGAACGGTCTGATGCAACTCCCTTGATCCGCAGCTTACGCCGCAGAATCCGGCGCTACGGGCTCCTTCAGCCACAGCAGGACTACCCCCATGGCTAACACCCACCCCAGGAAGGTTCCCGACGCTAACAACCAGGGAGGTCTGATGCTGCTGTCAAACACACCCGAGAG
>JACZUZ010000430.1 GCA_022572905.1 Candidatus Zixiibacteriota bacterium
GGTCAATATCATACACCGCCGGAACGGATCGGCAATCTCGGTCGGTCGCTACCGGAAAACCGTCGCGCACGGTTCCATCAATTTCGTAAACATATAATCCGGACCTCGTACCAACTATTATTTCCTTTTGTCCATTCATGTCAAGATCGCTTGCGCCAGGAGAAATTGCCGTAAAATCTCCGGCATCAACAGGCCACCCGGGACTCAAAGCCGATTCAATAAACACATTTACAGAATTCTCAACACTACCGTTCGAGGTTTGAGCGCGCAGTATCAGACTGTATGCGCCGCCGGGCATGGAGCCTAAGCCCCAATCAAAAATATTCTGGTCAAAAAATTCGGCAGTAGACTGGAAGATTTCAATCTCCGGATTATTTTCATAGCGGTAAAAAATATGTAGCCCTTCATAATCGGCTCCGGAAGTGTACCCAAAAATACTCACCAAGTATTTCAACGTGTCTCCATCTCCGGGAGAAGATATTCTTGCGACAGTCGCACCAACCACTATGACCTGTAGATAGGTTTGATGGCCAAGATTATCTGTTAATCGAAACGAAATCTTACCGCTCGCTAGCGCGCTTGAGAATGCGTACAGGATCCCGTCGACAGGAAGATCAACTCCATCGGCCAACCAGATAAATCCCGAGCTGGTATCGCCAACGGCGTATTCCAGTGACCAGAAGCCTGCGTAATTTCCTACCTGCAATACAGCAATATCGAATTCGGAGGTTTGTCGCGAGTTTTGGGGCGGCGACGAAAACGCGATCGACGGCGCCTCAATCAAGGCCAGCGAACGTCCGATATCCAGGAACCCCGCGCCAGAAATAGAATCAGGTCCGGGGAAACTTGCTCCAGTATCATAGGGTTGGACTATGTCGCGCGCTCCTTGCCGTAAGAGATTTTCCAATTCGTCGCGGCGTAGCTCCGGCCGTACGGAAAGCAAAAATCCTGCGGCGCCGGCGACCATTGGCGCTGCCATAGAAGTTCCGTCGGCGATCATATATATGGAATCAATTATGCGAATCCCCGGCTCTCCGATTGACGCATACAAATCTGTTCCGCCGCCGCGAATAGAGAGGATATCCTGTCCGGGGGCGACAATATCTATGTGGCTTCCGTAAGTTGAAAAACCTGTAACTTTGCCCCGGCTGTTTGCTGCGCCAACTGTGAAAACACTCGGGATATCGGCTGGTTCGAATCTTTCGTTGTCTCCGGAATTACCGGAGGCGACCGCAACAAAAACGCCAGCCTGGTGAGCGTACTCAAAGGCCTCTTGCATAAGTCTGGACTTAAAGGGGCTGCCCCAACTTATGCTTAAGATATCCACTCCGGAATTCACGGCGTAAATTACAGCTTCGGCGCTAACAGTCGCGAATGCGTTAGGAAAAATCTTGATTGGAAGAATTATCGCGTTGGGACAGACACCAACGACCCCGACCCCATCCTGTTTGGCGGCTATAATTCCAGCTATGTGCGAACCATGTCCGATGTCATCTGTGACATCATTGTCATGTGGTTGAACAATCAACGAAAAAGTATCACCTGAAAAATCATAACCGTTAACGTCATCCACAAGTCCGTTCGCGTCGTCGTCTATTCCATTTCCATCGATCTCATCTGAGTTCACCCAAATCTGACCGAGCAATTCCGGGTGAATTATGTCCACACCTGTATCAATTATTCCTATCAGCGGCTTCTTGCGCTTCTCACTGGGAGCTTCATAATTCTCTCTCAAGCCAATGTCTTCACCCAACACACCGCTATCAGTCTTCAACGTATCGTTGAAGAAGCCGCTTATGCTCTCGACAGATATGTAGGATTGTGCGTTGTTAAGCAGAAACCATTGTTCGACAAAATATTCGTCCGGAGGAAATTCGAAAAGTTCCATCAGATGGTCCTCTTCGACATATTCTATGTCATCCGGATCGAACAACTTCCGTATGTCCTCGCTCGAGAGCGAATCCCCGGGATCGCTAAGAGAAATGATTCTCGTTAGCGGGTTCTCAACAGCGTCAAAGCCACCTGCGGGGGTTTTTCGATTCTGCCGTATCTTTTGTGGAATAGCTGTCTCCGCTATCGGTGAGCGCGAGATTTGTAGTCCCCCGATGTTGAGTACTGCGCCGGGGACAGGCGTGGCGTAAATTTGAAGGGCCTTGCTGGAAAGGGTCGCGCCTAGCCTTAACTTGATTACGAAACGTTTGGCGTGTGCCCTCTCCGGTACAAGGGCCATAGCGCAAATAAGGAGGACAGCCAGAATTGACGTCAGTTGGAAGAACCCCGGATGGCGGGAACGCATATCACTATCATTTAAACGCCTGTCATTTAAATGACAGGCGTCCACATGACGAGCAACAGATTTAGTTTCTGTGATTACCAACTTCCGCTCCACATGCCTTTTATAGAGTTTCTTTTTAGGATATCTCCTGGTTGCCCCCGAATTATTATCAAACCACTATTCGAGCAGTTTAGGTGAGAGTTTTT
>JACZUZ010000431.1 GCA_022572905.1 Candidatus Zixiibacteriota bacterium
CATCATCAAGACCGGTCGTATTGGCGGTAGCCAGGAAGCTAGTGCCAGCGGTGGCTGTGATGGTGTACGCGTACAGCGCTGAAGTCATAATTTCAACGCCGATTGTGGCCAGAGCGGTACCATTAGCGGAGTCAGCCGGTCCGCCTGCCCAGTATACGTCGTTTTCCTGACGATATGTGCGTTCCATGGTATATATCTGTTTTAGAATCTGTTTCGCTTCAGACTGCTTCGACTTGGTTGTCGCCTGCATGAAACGCGGGATGGCCAGAGCGGCCAGAATACCGATGATGACCACAACGATCATCAGCTCGATAAGGGTGAAACCCTTCTGGTTGCTCTTGCGAACTGGTGTAAAGTTAAACATGGTTGATTCTCCTACCAAGTTAGTGTTGGTTTGCCTGTTGGCTTTATCCTTCATTGTTATCTTCAATTATTATAGTTTCGATTATATTTTCGTTCGTTGCTTTTCGTACTTACTTTCATCATTCCGGAGTACACGTTTGCAAGTGTGGCGCCAGAGTCTCGTTTCTTCTCGGCGCTTTCCTGTAATCTCTTGAGCTCTAAAGACTTAAAAATCTATTGACGATTTCCCGAAAACATTGTTTCGGCTTTCTGAGGCCTCTTTGTATCGGTAATCATCGCGTTACGCGAGCCGCCTATCGCATTCTGCAATACAGTAAAAGGAGAGGCGCGGATTCAGAGGATATTCTCTATAGCTGTACATCATCAGAAACAACATTCAGGTTTCCCAGTTGGTCTATTGTCCATATATCCGGAGCGGCGTCATCGTCAAGCCCGGTCGCTGTAGCTGTTATCAGGAATGTATTCTGTGTGTTGGAAATGCTGTAGGAATACTTCGCGTTGGGTCCGATCTCAACTGTTATAATTGCAAAGACATTTCCCGTTGCGCTGTCAGAAACAAGGCCGTCTCCCCAGTAAGTGTCGTTGGCCTGTCGATAGGCGCGTTCATTAACATATATCTGCTTTAAGATCAGTTTCGCTTCGCTCTGCAGATTGCGAGTGGTGGCGGCCATGAACCTTGGAATAGCCAGTGAAGCCAAGATACCAATTATGACGACGACAATCATCAGCTCGATCAGAGTGAATCCCTTCTGGAATCTGGAATTCTCAGGAGATTTGTCAGACATGTGAATTTTTGTATTCATTTATTTGCCCTGATTAAGAGTTGATTTGTCCCGTTCATATCTCTCTAGTTTGCGATACAGTGTTGACGCGTCTATACCCAGAATCTTGGCGGCTTTAGATTTATTCCCGTCTGTTTGATTGAGAACAAAAAAGATATAAGCCTTCTCAATCGAGTCCAGAGTTGGATCAGTGGGAGTAGCCTCGCCGACGACGCCAGTGCGCTCTTCACTCTTCTGTATATCGGTAAATTCTTCGGGACCGATAATGTCATGCTTGGAAAGAAGTAAAGCCCTCTCAATAGAATTTTGCAATTCACGTACATTCCCGGGCCAGTCAAAGCGTGTTAAAGCCTCCAAAGCCTCCGGCGTGAGGCGTTTATTGGGTACATTCAGTCGTTCGGCATACATTTTCAAAAAATGATTAGCCAGAGCCAGAATATCTTCACGCCGGTCTCTCAAGCTGGGGATTTCAATTGGGATTACGTTAAGACGGTAATAGAGGTCATGGCGAAACTTCCCGGACTTCACATCGGCTTCAAGATCCGCGTTAGTGGCTGCGACAAGTCGAACATCAACTTTGACGGGCTTTGTCTCACCGACGGGGGTAATCATCTGATCTTCAATCGCTCTTAAGAGCTTGACTTGAACCGCCATCGACACATTTCCAATTTCATCCAGGAATAATGTCCCGCCGCTTGCTACCTGAAAAAGACCGTCTTTGTCCTTAATCGCTCCTGTGAACGATCCCCTCTTGTGTCCGAAGAGTTCGGATTCCAGCAGGGACTCGGGCAGAGCCGCGCAGTTGATTGTAACAAACGGCCCCCGGGCGCGCGGACTTGCGTTGTGAATTGCGCGGGCAATAAGGTCTTTACCAACGCCCGACTCGCCCCTGATTAAAACTGTTGAGTCAGACTGGCTAACCTTCTGTGAAAGTTCGATGACTCGTCGCATTGCTTCCGACGGGCCAACAATATTCTCAAACGAAAAATTGAGATTAAGCTCCTCTTTAAGATGAGTGTTTTCATCTTCAAGTTTGCGACGATCAATAGTGCGCCTTATGGCGAGCTTTACCTGATCAATATTGAAGGGCTTTGTAATGTAGTCCGCGGCTCCAAGTTTCATTGCGTCGATCGCGGTATCCATCGTACCGAACGCTGTCATGACTATGAAATCCTGCTCATTCCGAAGTTTGCGGGCCTTACCCATAAGCTCCAGGCCCGACATGTCCGGCATCATCAGATCCGTTATGACCAGATCGAAAGATTCAGATTTGATCTTTTCGAGAGCTTCACTGGGTGAGGAAGTAGTGGTAACAGAATAACCCTCCTTGGA
>JACZUZ010000432.1 GCA_022572905.1 Candidatus Zixiibacteriota bacterium
GAAACCGATCTTTCGGTTGCTTCATTATTAGTAGCCCAGTTCATGAAAGAACTCCCTCAATAGCTCCTTCAGACAAGAAACGACCGACGCAATACGCGTTCATGTTAGTTTACTAAAGATTCCACAGAAGTTTAGTAAACCGTGCCGATAATACACTTTGCGCGAAGATTGTCAAGGCGCCTGGGCGGAGTTTTTCCAGTTTTTCTGGGAGGTTTTTCAGACCTCAGGGGAATGACCGCTCGAGGCTCTTGAAGCGGATAGGACATTCCTTTCCACACTCTTGCCTGAGGTGTGATTTGGTCTATATTGGAGTCAAGTCGGACTCCGGATTTGGATAATTCACCCGACCAGAGACTGGGCCTGGCCCCGTAACTCAATAAACAATAGGCGCTTAACTGCCCAACTAGGAAGACATGGTAAGCATGACCAGCGAGAAAAATAAGACCAAATATAAGATCATAGTAATCGGTAGCGGACCGGGCGGATACCCAGCCGCAATAAGGGCCGCCGACAAAGGAGCCAAGGTCGCCCTGATCGAAATGGAAGAGTTGGGCGGGGTTTGCCTGAACACCGGCTGTATCCCCAGCAAAGCGCTTATTGCCGCGGCCGCGCTTTATGACAAAATGAAGAAAAGCGCGGATATCGGCGTAAATCCGGGCGGGACTCCATCGGTCAACTGGCCTGTCATGCGCTCCCGCAAAGACAAAGTCGTCGCGACAATGGTTGGCGGGGTAACCGCGCTGATGAAGTCGCACGGCGTGGATGTTTACAAAGGCTTCGGAACAATTACCGGCAAGAACGAAGTGACAGTTATTGATGAAGACGAAAACGAAACAAAACTCGCTACCGAAAATATAATTATCGCCACAGGGTCGCGGCCGATGAATATCCCCTCGTTTCCGCTGGACGGAAAAGCGATCATGTCTTCCGATCATATGCTCGAAATCGAAACTCTTCCCGGCTCTCTTCTTATTATTGGCGGCGGAGTAATCGGTTGCGAATGGGCGGCGCTACTTGCCATGCTGGATGTGAAAGTCAGCGTCGTCGAGTTGATGGATCGCCTGCTTCCGCTTGAAGACGCGGGGACCTCACAGATCATGGAGCGTGAGTTCAAAAAGATGAACATCGATGTGTTCACCGGAGTGAAAGTTGAATCAATTGAGCCGGGACCACAGGGAATTACAGCCGAGCTCTCAAGCGGGAAAACAATCGATGCAGAGAAAACACTGCTATCAGTCGGGCGTGCGTTTAATATTGAGGACCTTGGACTAGATGTCGTCGGCGTTAAGCAAAACAAAAACGATTCAATCACTGTCGACAAACAGATGCGCACGAACGTAAAAAATATCTATGCTATCGGCGATGTGGCCGGAGTTATTCTTCTGGCGTACACCGCGACCGCGGAGGGCGTAGTCGCCGTTGACAACTGCCTCGGAGAAAAAGCGACAATAGATTACAGAGCTGTGCCGTCTGTGATTTTCACTCATCCGGAAATCGGCTCGGTTGGAATGACTGAGGAAGAAGCCAAAAAAGAAGGCCATGAACTTGCCATCGGGCGATTCCCGATGCGCGCACTGGGCAAGGCCCATGCGGAAAATGAAATCGCCGGCGAATGCAAAGTGATCGCCGACAAAAAAACCGACAAGATTCTGGGAGTTCACATTGTCGGGTCGCATGCCGCCGAGGTTGTCCATACCGCCGTGCTGGCCATTCAGGAAGGTCTGACAGCTTCGCGCCTGGGCGAGATGATCTTCGCACATCCCGTGATTTCTGAATCGCTGATGGAAGCCTGCCATGATGTTCACGGCATGTCCGTTCATCTGGGCGCCAAGAAAAAGGCCCCGGTCCCGGCCAAGCCCGCTCAATCAAAAGTCAGCGCATAGTTCCTATAGCCAAAGAACTTGAACGCAACAACTGCGCTATCAGAGCCTTAGAGGGGAGAACGCCGACTTCTGACGCGCTTTCTGTGTTTTTGTGTTAAGATACTATCTTACAACAACATATCCAGACCTGTTACTCTCTTCTGTACTCAATTACAGCGCATTTCCTGCCTATTTGATTTGACACGTCCTGGCAAGTTTTCAGCCCCGCTCCTGTAACTAGCTGTGCCACAATAGTGTTTCATACGAAGTGGTTATCTTATCCAAGTTTGGCATGCGAATTGTTATTACCTAAGCAGAGTTAGCGCTCTAAAGTGCGGCGGTGAAGGGTCACCAAGAGGTGGGGATGAAGAAGCTTTCCTTCGGGGGAGCTTCTTCCTATTTGGACCCCCTTTGGGGGGCGCCGGTTGGCGCTTTTTTTTGTGGTTCGAGATTCCACGTCGGACTCTGACTGACCGACAGAATACTTTCCAAATGCCCGGATTTGGCCTGAGCGCTCTCTCTATCTTGCCAGAAGTTAATCATCGAACTTGACTTGATAATCATTCCTGTCGAATATATTTGAAGCAAGAGACATCCTGTCTCTTTCGTTC
>JACZUZ010000433.1 GCA_022572905.1 Candidatus Zixiibacteriota bacterium
TGTTCCGGTACCGGCCCCAACAGAAGAGCGCAGAATAGAGCTTGTGAAACAGTCGAAGAAATACGCCGAAGAGGGGAAAGTCTCGGTGCGCAACGTCCGGCGTGATGTAAATGAGCATCTGAAAAAGCTGGAAAAAGACAAAAAACTACAGGAGGATATGTTTCACGACGCTCTCTCTGAAGTTCAGAAAATGACTGACAAATTTTGCGCAGACCTGGATAAGATGTACCACGCCAAGGAAAAGGAAATAATGGAAGTCTAGAAAATCCCCAGCGATGGTCCTCCGCTTATGTATTCCATCAGATACCTGTTGGTCGCTTTTGTATCTTCGGTCCGCGCTTTAACGATATCCCCAATTGAGAGTATCCCTTTCAAATATTCCTTCTCGACAATGGGAACATGACGAAATCTATTTTTGGTCATAACCTCGGCAATATACTCGATATCGTCCTCCGGTATTCCCACAATCAACTCCTGCGTCATTATGTCCGCGACGACTTTCTTGCCGAAAGCGTCGATATCGTGATAAAGGAATCGAAAGATATCACGCTCGGTGATTATCCCCACCAGCCCGCCATCTTTGCAGACGACCGGCAGGGCGCCAATTTTTTCGTCGATCATTACCCCCATCGCCGACCGGAGTGATTTCTCCGGGTGAATAGTGGATACTCTCGCCCCTTTGCGTCCTAGCAGATCACTAACCTTCATTGGTCCTCCCTTCAGGTTTAAGGGTGTAGATCTATGTCCGTTCGTTGTCTCAAGATCGAGCGGACTCCTACTTTCTCTGCCATATAGGTACGGATAATTCCACCACGCTCAAAGTAAAATATCAAGCTATTTATGACATGCGGAGCGGAAAATCGTAACTTGAACAGAGGATTAGGTGAATCCATTGGGTATAATTTGATCATAAGTAGCATGATGTGGAGTAGAGGAATACTTGATCGCGGGGCAGTTGCGCTCGCGATAGCGCTTGTAGCTCAGCTATTTACGCCCCAGACGTTCGCGGTTAGTGATGAAGGATTGATAAAATACTATCTTGATGGACTAAGGAGTGTTTTCGAGGAGGAATACTCATATGTGAAGCTCGACTCTTTGGAAGCTGTCATATTGGTAAGGGAGACCGAGCTGGACAACCGTTCCCGACCGGTGCGAATCGACACTGCCATAGTCCGCTACACTTTTGTTCGAGACTCAGCCGGGGAATTGAGTCGCGTAAAACAGGAGGTATTGGTCGGCAGTCACGTTGATCGCGAGCCCGTTTTCCCCCGCCTTTTCGAGAGTCTTCCCTGGAATTATGATTACACTTATTCTCTATATCCGAATGATCTCGGCTCGGGGGATTTCGCAATCGCTTATGATTCCGATTCGGCCATTGCCCTTGGCGTCCCTACAGGAATTTTTCTCATTGATCGCTCCACTTTCCGCCCGACCTATATTGCCAAACGTACCGGTGGTCAACGCGAGGGTGCGTTTTCGCGCGAAGAGTGGTATGATTATCAGGACGGGAGAATTTCTCTGGTCAGGCTAAAGGAAAATTATAGGGACTCTCGATTTATGGGTGATGTCCATTACGTAATTGACGCGACGATTCTAAAATATAAATACTAATGAACGCCAAATAGTTAGGGCTAGCTTGTTGAAGTTATTCTTCAGATTATTTCAAACACATACAAATGATAGACGAAAAAATAAATATCATAGAAACGCCTGAAATTTCTTTGGATGATCGTATTGGCGCGATCCAACTCAAGGGCAGAATCCCTACACATGTCGCGATAATCATGGATGGCAACGGACGCTGGGCGAAGCAGAGAGGGTTGCAGCGTGAAGATGGGCATGAGATGGGAGTCAAAGCTGTCAAGCGAGTCGTTGAGATTGCGTCCGAACTGGGAGTTCGGGTCCTGACGCTCTACACTTTTTCGGTTGAGAATTGGAATCGACCGCTGAAGGAAATCAAAGCCCTGATGTCTCTTCTTTCGCGTTCAACGATTCAGGAAATAGACGATTTAATGGAAAAGGACGTCCGCCTGATAGTTACCGGCAGGCTCAATGAGCTACCTCTGGCGCAGAGAAAAGCGCTTCAAATGGCAATTGATCGCACAAGCTCAAACAGCGGCCTGACTCTGAACCTGGCGTTGAGTTATGGCGGTCGAACCGAAATCCTGGATGCGGTTCGCGAAATATGCAATGAAGCCCTTGCGGGTCGGCTCTCTCCGGATGATATCGATGAAAAACAATTCTCCAAATATCTCTATACCGCCCAGCTTCCCGACCCCGATTTACTGATTAGAACCTCCGGGGAAATGCGGCTTTCGAATTTTTTGCTCTGGCAAACCAGCTATACGGAGTTATATATGTGCGAGATACTCTGGCCGGATTTCGGGCCGCAGGATTTTTTGGATGCGATTCACGAATATCAAAAGAGAGACCGCAGGTACGGACGTGCCCCCCACTGATTCAAGAC
>JACZUZ010000037.1 GCA_022572905.1 Candidatus Zixiibacteriota bacterium
TGATCCCCTGCCGCTTCACCCGTGAATACATATAGAGTTTCACCCTCTAGGCCGGAAAAGACGTAAGCCCCGCCTGCAGTGTCACCACCTGCGTCATTATACCAGGCGCCCACAATCAGGTCATCATAGCCATCATTATTCACATCACCGGCCGACGCTACGGAGAAACCGAATTCATCACCTTCCGCTTTACCCGTGAAGACATAGAGCGGTGGGCATTGGGCCGCCGCGAAGGAGTTGGTTATGATTATAGTGATGACGGAGATGAGAATTAATCTGATAAAACGTGATATTTGCAATCGTAACATGTGGGGCCTCTGAAGAAAAATTAAGCAAGTACGGTCAAAACGGCCGAAGCCGCCTGAGAGTAATAAGTCAAATAGAATATAACCAAAAACTCCGAAAAGGCAATCGGAGATTCGCTTAGCTTACTGACAACCTGGCGCCGTGGCGCTGGCGTTCAGATAGCTCGCCAGATAAATGATGTCCTGTTTATCAATAATCCCCGTCGCAATTGACATCATTCGCGCCGGAAGAAAAGAGAGCCACCCAACCGAGCGCTAATGCTCGTGGCCGTGGTGCTCATCGTGCGCGTCGTCTTCGTCGCCCTCATCGTCTTCGGGAGCGTGCTTTGCGAGTAGGTTAATTTTCGTACGATATTTTTTGAATACCAGAATTGTTTCTTCCTTTTTTTCAGCGTCGGCGGCTTTATCTATTTCGCCGAAGAGGGCAATAATTTCTTTGCAGGTCTTCTCGATTTCGCTTCGATCAGCTTCGGGGAAACCCTTGGCGTTCGGCAGTGATTCCGCCAACAACGAAATTTTGGAAGCGGCGGGGTGAACTTTCAGAAGTTTTTTAGTATCTATCAGTATCTGAATTTCGTCCAGCTGAGCTTCCATCAACGAAACCACCGCGCCATAATTCAGGAACGGGTACTCGAAACCTTTTATGTTGAACGTGGCTTTGTCGGTCTTGATGATCACTACGGCGCTGAACGCTACACCATCACTATCAAAGTCGAACTCGACCTGGAAATATGACAGACCCTCTCCGGGCGCATCCGCCTCTTCATGTTCATGGGCTTCGCTTTCTTCATGTCCGTGTTCGTCCTCTGCGTCCCCATGTTCATTTGCTTCACCTTCTCCATGTCCATGTTCGCTATCTGCGTCCCCATGTTCATGGGCTTCACTTTCTCCATGTCCATGTTCGCTATCTGCGTCCCCATGTGAATGCGCGGGTTTGCCGACAACAAGCTCAATGGAATTTTTTCCCTCAGTGATTACCTGGCCGCCGTGGGATAGTTTCGCACCGGCATGAGATTCACTTACTGTCACCAGTCCCGCTTTCAGGACGGTCTTTTTCCCGGACTTTGGTTTTACGATAATAGTGCAACTTCCACTAGCGCTTACCTGGTTTCGGTCAGAGTCTCCGATATAAATCTTGATCCAGCCTTCCGCAGATCGCGCTTCATTACCGACTAAAATAAAGCTCATAGCCGCGAGCGTAAGAATTAGCTTTTTCATCTTTCTTTCTCCTTAATCAGTTTCTAATGATCTTCGTGTTCATCATCGTGGTTTGAGTGGAGCTTCAGGGCTTCGACAAGGCTTTGCATCACCTCGTAAGCGTGCAAGGTCCCCTCTTTATCGCCGGAATCCGCCGCCTTGTCCACCAACGTAAACATTCCGGCAAGCTCCTTGGACTTGATATTAATATCTTTCAACTCCTCGACTGGGATATTGTCTTTCGCCAACTGAGGAAGTTTTCGCGCGATGTCACGTATCTTCGCGGCCTCCTTGTGTACCTTACTCAGTTCGCCCTTTTCAATTAGCTCCCCGATTTCCGCCAAATGGAATCCACACTTTTCGATGGCCGCGGTATAGGTTTCCGGAATCCTCACACTCGTTTCGGCGTCGTCATGAGTGTGTGACTCTTGCTTCTGGTTAGCGCCACAACCAACGATGAGAAGTGACATCAGAAGCGCCACTACGCCCTCCGACCTGAAAATAAGTCTCATACATTACCTCCTTGTACAATTCCCTGAATCATCAAGTTATTTTTTTCGCTCAAGTCTTTCCGCAATTGCGAGCAGCCTTGGCGGTACGATCAACTCTTCTTCAGCGATTTCGTCATCCGTGCCTGTCAAAACGATTGCTTTCTCGCCAAACCTTAAGACGAGTGACGGAAAAACAAGTTGCACCAAAACGGTTGCGCTGACAAGCCCTCCGATAATCGTTATCGCCAGAGGATGGAGAATTTCCTTCCCGGTATCTCCTGCCCCAAGAGCGAGAGGAATCAGGCCCAGCGAAGTAGTAAAGGCGGTCATCATTACCGGGGCCAATCGTTCCATTGTGCCTCGAATAATCATTTTTTCGTTGAATGTCTCCCCTTCATATTTTGTTAGATGTTGATAATGTGTTATGAGAAGAATTCCATTGCGCATTACAATTCCAGTCAGAGTGAGAAATCCGATCAAGGAAGCGACCGAAAGAACACCGTCACTAAACAAGTAGATCGCGATCACGGCGCCGACAAACGACAATGGTAAGTTCGTCAGACAAAGAAGCGCTCCTCGCCAAGTACCAAGAACTTTCATGAGGAGAACAAATACGGCCAGCATAGCGAAAATTGAAAGAATATAGAGTTTCTTGACAGCCGCCTGCTGGGCCTCAAACTGGCCACCATATAAGATCCAATACCTCTCTGGCAATTGCAACGAGGATTCCAATTCCTGGATATCATAGATAACTCCAGCCAGGTCCCTATCCTGTACGTTGCATGAGACAACTATTCGCCTCGCCACATTCTCGCGATTGATAGTGTTCGGTCCGGCAGTCTTAACAACATCCGCAAACGTTGCCAGCGGAACAAGCGTCCCGGCCGGAGTTTCGATCAAAGTGCGTCCAATTACTTCCGGATCATTCCGAGACTCTTCGTCGAACCATACGACAAGATCGAACACGCGTTGTTCCTCCAGCACTTCAGACACTATTCGACCTCGTAGCGCCGTTTCCAAGGCTTCCACAACTTCCTTCTTGGTAAGTGCGTAACGCTGGATCGCATTGAAATCGAAGCGGATTTTGACTTGTGGAATTTCAACCTGTTGTTCGACCTGCAGGTCTACCACGCCTTCAATTCCCGCCATCATGTCATACAATTCTTGCGCCTTCGTTCGCAGTGTCGCCAGATCTGGCCCAAATATCTTAACCGCAATTTGCGCTCGCACTCCGGAAAGAAGGTGATCAATCCGGTGAGAAATCGGTTGCCCAACATTCACCAGAACTCCGGGGATATAGGCCAGCCTCTCTCTTAATTCCGCCATCACTTCCTGATGTGATCGCTCGCTTTCAGAGAGTCGTACGTCAATTTCTGAATAGTTTACGTTTTCGGCGTGTTCGTCAAGTTCGGCGCGGCCAGTGCGGCGCGCAGTCGAGATAACTTCGGGTGTTTTCGCAATTAATTTTTCAGCGATTACCCCCAGACGATTTGACTCCTGCAAAGAAGTGCCGGGAGCCGCGACCAAGTTAACAGTAAATGTTCCCTCATTGAAAGGCGGTAAAAATTCTCCTCCCATATTAAGATAGGCGACCAGAGCCACAACCAGCGCTGCGCTTAACCCACCCAAATAAGGAAGAGGACGCCTAAAAATATGTATAAGCGCTTTTTCATTGGCGATTTTTAGCCATTTTAGAACGAAAGAATCGCCCGAATGCATGATCTTCGCTTTTGGAAGCAAGTATGACGCGAGCACTGGTGTCATGGTGAGAGATACAACGAGTGACGCCATGAGCGACAGAATATATGCGAAACCAACTGGGGCAAACATTCTACCCTCAATCCCTCCAAGTGAGAGCAGGGGCAAAACGACTACTGTTACAATCAAGGTGGCGTACACAATCGAGTTTCGAATCTCCGCCGAAGCCTTATATATGACAGACAAAAACGGTTCGGGCTTTTCCTTGGCTCGGTTTTCGCGCAGCCTTCGAAATATATTCTCGACATCCACAATGGAATCATCGACTAGCTCCCCGATAGCAACGGCAATACCTCCAAGCGTCATAGTATTTATTGGCACATCCAGAGCTCGAAACACGATCGCGGTAATAAATAAAGATAGAGGGATTGCGGTAAGGTTGATTACCGAGGTGCGGAAATTCCAAAGAAAAAGAAATAAGATTATGATAACAAGGATCGCGCCATCTCTTAACGCTTCGATCACATTTTCTATCGCTGAATGGATGAATTCCTCCTGCCGGAAAATATCATTATGAATTACGAGATCCTCCGGAAGGGTAGATTGAATGTCGGCCAGAATTTTATCTACCTCTTCAGAGAGATGGATAGTGCTAGTTCCGGGTTGCTTTTGAATGGCCATGATAACCGCAGGCTGACCGTTCACACTCCCATCACCTCGTTTAACAGAAATTCCGAAGCGGACGTCCGCCACATGCTTCACAAGGATCGCGCCGGGACTCGACGGTTTGACCACAGCGTTTTCAAGTTCTTCCAGAGACCCAATTCGCCCCAAAAGGCGAATAAGATACTCCTTGCGCTTTTCGAGCATAAACCCGCCCCCGGCGTTGACGTTGGCGGCTTCAACGGCCTCAACCAATTCCGCAAGCGTTACGTCATACAACATCAGTCTCTCTGGACTTGTAATTACCTGATATTGTTTTAGTCCGCCGCCCAGAACCGTCACCTGAGACACTCCTTGAACGGCTAGAATTTGGGGTCGGATGGACCAGTCCGCCAGCGTCCTGATTTCCATTGGCGGTGTGGTTCCATCGGAGCTGGTGATTCCCACAAGTAATATCTCACCCATGATGGAAGATATTGGCGCCATGACGGGATTAATCCCCTCACCCAACTTTTCACGCGCAAGCTGGAGACGTTCAGCAACGATCTGGCGATCGATATAAATATCTGTTCCCCAGTCAAACTCGACCCAGACAATAGACAATCCAATGCCACTCGCCGAACGAACGCGACGAACATTTGTCGCCCCATTCATCATTGACTCGATGGGAAAAGTTACCAGGATTTCCACTTCTTCTGGCGCAAGTCCTGAAGCCTCCGTCATGATCGTCACTGTGGGCCGATTGAGATCAGGCAGAACGTCCACTTTGAGTTCGGTAAGAACGTAGCTACCGTATAGGATGACGATCAGAGACAGGGCTGTAATCAGTAGTCGGTTTTGGAGCGAAAACGCGATAATTTTATTAAGCATCTTCTACCTCACTGCCGAGAATGCATTGTTTAATTCGTTAACTGCTTCGACTACTACTAAATCACCGGGGAATAGTCCATCAAGGACCTGCGCGAAATGGGCGTCTTCCCGCCCAGTGATCACTTCAATTCGGCGAAATTGATCACCCTCTTTCACAAAGGCGTACCGCTTGCTACCAATATCTAGTAGAGCGCGCAGCGGGACTGCGATCTCTTTGACTCCCCCCTGTTCGGTGACGATTTGAACGTCGAGACGCATACCCGGGAGTAAGGCATGGTCTTCATTTTTGACATCAGTCCACACGCGTAGCGTTTTGTCTTCGCCAGCGAAAGATGGATGGAATATTTCTATTTTTGCAAGCCACTCACGATCGGGATACGCCACAGTGCGAATAATTATCGGTTTCACTTCTTGTCCGTCCAAAACACGGCGTACATCCTGCGCGAAGAGCGCTACTTCAACCGATACAATTGAAAGATCGGTAATCTCATAGAGCGGTTCACCCGCGTCCACAACACGGCCAATAAAAACACTCTGCTTAGTCACATACCCGGAGATAGGAGCGCGAATCGACACTACCGGTACGATCTGTTTTGTTTTCAGTACATTGTCTAATATCTGATCTTGCAACCCCATAAGTCGAAGCGTACGTCTCAAACTTTCAAACCGACTTTCCAACTCATGCAATTCGGCCTCGATGCGGAATAATTCCTTGCGGGAGCTCACTTGGTTTATGGCCAGTCCGCGTATGAATTCGACTTGCTCTTCTGTGAACCGTAACCGAACGGCAGTTTGGATGAGACTGAGTTGAGCGTCGACAAGCTCCATGCTATGTATTTCAGCGAGGACATCTCCGGCGTCCACGTAATCCGCTAACGTCGAGCTGATGGAATACACTCTGCCGGCAACTCGAGTTACTCCGCTGGCGATTCGATCCGGAAGGGGAACCACAATCCCATTTACCCGAGTTGTTTTGTTAATCTCCCGAATACCAATTTCCTCTATGCTCAGGCCGATGTTTCTGGTAGCTTCTTCGCTTACACGAAGGACGCCCTGGACAAAAAGAGCTGCGAGTTCGTGGTTCCCGTCCGTTACTACCCGATCACCGGGATACGCTCCATCAATGACTTGCACACGGTCGCCTTCTTTCAGTCCAAGTACAAGATTCTTAAACTCGTATACTCCTTCTTCCAGTTCCACAAAGCAATATCGCTCTGCGCCGTCGGTGACGATTGCCTCTTCAGGAATTACAAAAGCATCCGGGACGTTTGAAATCTCTATCTCAATTTGTCCAAACATCCCGGGACGCAAAGACCCGTCGGAATTCTCTATGAACGCAAACGCATGGAACATTCCATCATCTGCGTCCATTGAGAGTAGCACGGCGTGGATATTAGAAACGTAGCTCTCCGCTGATTCCCTGAAATTCATTCGAATTGTCTGCCCTTTGCGGACTAATCTTATACGATCTTCAGGAATTTTGATATCTACAACAAGCTGTCGAGTGTCCTGAATCTCAATCAGGTGTTCGCTGGGATCAACGTGGCTGCCGGGTCTGATCAGCAGTTCGGCTACGAATCCGGATTGGGGCGCGAGTAAGGGAAAGGCGCTCACAATTAACGATGAATCTTGAACACCTCTTATCGTTTCACTGTCAACACCCAGAGCTCTCATCTTTTGAACGAGTGAGGAGACAGAAACATGGATTGATTCAAATTCTGACTCAAGTAATTTTATATCTTTTCCGGAGATTATGGTTTTGCCCAATTTACGCACGCGCCGCAATTCCTGCTTTACAAGGTTGAGACGAATTGTTTCGCCTAATAGCTGACGCTGAAGGTTTTCCAGCTCTATGCTCTGAATGAGCGCCAGAGGCTCACCCTCTTTCACGAATTGACCCGGACGCACGAAGATTTGCGTTACCAAACCCTCGACCAGAGAACCGGAGAATGACGTCGCCTTAAACGCGAGCATAAGCTCACCGGGCGCGGAAAGAGAGTTTCGAATTTCACCGAAATCTACCTCGGCCGTCGCAAGCCCAATGGCTTCGCGGGCCTGCGGTTCCAGAAGGAGCCTCCCCTGGGCGTCGATCTTTACGCCCTTAACCGTTATTGACTTATGCCCTTCGTGCGCGATTGCGGAGTTGACGAAGAGAATCGCCATGTATACAAAGATCGTAATCAATGATACTCTAATTATATTTTTCATTTTTTATCTAGCCCTCTATTTGATAATGAAAGCGGTGGCCCGACAACGGCCTCCAGTGTCGCCTCAGCTTCAAGATATTCCAGAAGGACGTCGTAATAGTTTTGTGTCACCTCCACGAAATCACTTTGAGCTTTCAGAACTTCAATAGTACCCACTTCGCCTGCCACGAAGGCCCGTTCGATATCAACCAGATTTTGCTCGGAAAGAATGGAGAGCTTGGATTCATAATTGGCGAGCGTCTTTCGTAGTATTCGAACAAGTTGGGCCGTTTCACTAACTTCCATACTAACGGAAAGCTTAAGGGCGCTGAAGCGAGCGCGTTGTATCTTTGCTACCGCCTTAGCTTCACGAATTTCTCCGGATCGTTGGTAAAAAATTGGAAAGGGAACACTCACATCGAATCCGTATTGTCTGTCGCGCTTAAATCTTTGAATGCCGCCCACATCTACCAGGTCATCTTCCCTCCGATAAGAGAAACCCACTTCCGCTCCCGGCCAAACCAACGCTCGTTCCAGACCAATGCGTGACTCGGCTCTCTCCACTTCCGCCTGCAAAGCGGCCAGATCGCCTCTCGAAGCAATCGCCCTCTCCAGAAGCGCAGAGTCGCTGACATCCCATTCTTCTTTTGGTTCAAACTCTCCAATAACATTCAATCCGCTTCCATTCGGCAAACCGAGCAGTCGCAAAAGTCTCCCTTGCGCGATCGAGCGTTGCCCGGTGATTCTGAGATGAGCGTTCGCGGCCCGGTAATATTCAAGTCGCACAAAATTCGCGTCCATCTCCGGTATCTGCTGTCTCTCCAATCTAGCTTCTGCAACATCCCTTAGTCTGCGAGACACGTCAAGCCGTTTAGTGGCCAGCTCTATACTCTGATCCAAAAATTGGAGTCCATGAAAAGCAACTTTTACGACCGAACGCAGTTCCCATTCAGCCTGCCTTAGTCTTTGCTCGGCGCTTATCTCTCCGCTCTCGCTCATTCGTTTGCGCCATCCCCTTTGACCTCGCAACTCAAGGTTCAAAGACAAACCGAATCGTACTTCCTGAATTCCCTCTTTTTCGGTGAAGTTGTCACCTTCATACTCAAATTTAAATTGCGGATTTAGAGTATTTTGACGTGCGGTCACTGACCCTGCCCGAGCTAAATCCAACTCCTCACGTATGGCTTGCAAATCGGGATTTTTCACCAGAGCGAGTTCCACCGCTTGCTCGAGGGTCAGGCCGTTCTCCAGGTTTCCGCTGGCGTTTTGGGCCTGAGCTTGGGCAATTGACACTATTGCTATCGTAAGCGCATGAAGGATAATTATTCGATTCATTTATTTATTCGCCCCCCAATTTGATCGATAAAGCTTTCCTCACTACTCTGGTTAATACCACCAGAAGCCATTGCTCGATTCTTCATATCTTCTTTCCTATGTCTGAGTCGGTTCGCCGATAATCCACACCTTAAGTTACATTTAATTATTAGCCTAAAGCGTTTTATCTGTCTATGATTCTATTCTTATTGTTGCGCAACTTGCGGCTACGAAAGTTTTCGTCGTCATTCGAAGGAGTTATTTACACCACGGATTTACTTTGAAAACAATACAGCGCGGATCTCTGTAGTTGTCGCTCTTCAATTTGAGTGTAATTTTAACACTCTCAATTGAGAGACAGGTGTCACCTGAGTGGCAGACGCAGGCGCGCAACTATGTTTTAAAGAATTTGGTTTAGCAGAGCAGCTTCTGATTGCCGAAGCCGGAGAAAGGTGTGGGACTATTCAATTGCGGCGTGGGTGAATGACAACGTAGCAACGTGCATTCTAATGACAATTGTAATTCAGTGGAATTGAACGAAATAGCTCTGAATTGAAGAGCGCCGTAATTCGGGGAATCGGATTCGCGCTTTGATGTAATACCACAGAATTGCTGATTACTTATGGGAAGTGGTTCGCAGCTGTCGCACACGCATGATTGAGATTTGCCGGAGTCCGCGTGATTTCCGTCATGTAGTTCGGTCTCATTCTCGACCTCGGCCAGACTGGAAACTTGGGTATGTTTGTCGTTGTGTGCGTGTCGGCCAGAATGGCTGTGATGATGATCGGCGTGATTATGCTCAGCGCCGACCTCTTGTCTGGCGGATTCATCCGCGACAGAGCTGGCTTGAGAAGATTGGATAATATAGTCTGGGGCGCTGCAGCACTGATCGCAGACCTTCGGCATGGCGCCGGAGTAGATGAGCGACCCCAGGGACAGAAATGAAAGAGCGTATATGTTACGGGAGGCCCGAAGCCTGCCTAATATGTTCTTCGGAGTAATCAATTCTGGGAATATCCTTTCCTAATGCTATATTAACCCCAAAGGCCTACGAGGTTCCAAATTAGTCCCGTCGATTGGCTCATGTCAATATTTATTGCATGAAATATTAACAATCCCGATCTGAACTACTTCTAAGGGACCAGATCCATGAAATAAATGGCGCCCCA
>JACZUZ010000038.1 GCA_022572905.1 Candidatus Zixiibacteriota bacterium
CTTTCCGCCTCGCGAACTTTTTGCATCAGAACCTGCTTGGCGGATGCGATCGCGTTGCGTCCGAATCCCTCATGGTCGAGGTAAATTTCCATTTCATCGCCCACCCGCGCAGATTTATCCAATTCTTTGGCCTCAGCCAGGCTGATTTCTGTTACTGGATCCGCCTCGCCCTCAACTACGGCCTTAACGGCGATTATTACGATTTCGCCTTCCTTCTTATTAAAAGAATATGAAATGTTCTCGGCGTCGGGGAATTTCTTCCTGGCGGCCGCCAACATACTGGCGCCAATCGTATCAACTACCACATCGAAATCGATATGCTTCTCCCGCGCGAGAACTGTCATTGCTTCGACTAAATCATAGCCCATAATTCTTCGTTATTCCTTACGTTTGAACCGCTTTCCCCTTTGTCCTCAAGAATCCGATTGGAAATTTGCGCGGCTCGCTATAATTCCTCTTTCGCCAGCTTGATGTCTTTTAGCTGAACTATTGTTTCCGACCCGTCAATTTCAAACCGGGCCACGCCGTTTTCCACGCTCGATAGGGTCCCCTGGAGTGTGGATTTCGTTGCGTCTAGAAATTCGATCCGGACCAACCGACCAAGTTTGCGTTTGAAGTCGCGCTCAGTTTTGAGGGGACGGTCAACGCCCGGGGAAGAAACCTCAAGAGTGTATTCACTCTCGAAGTAGTCGTTTTGTTCGATAACAGGAGAAAGCAACCGTGAAATGGTTACGCAATTGTCCAGTGTGACTCCTTTTTCAGAATCCACAAACAATTGTAGTCTACTATTCCTGCCAAAACGCGCTAGCTTTACCTCCACTAGTTCAAAGCCTGAGTCGGCCAAAATCGTCTCGAGGTCAGATGCGATTCTCTCTTTTAATTCCTCCGACACAAGCTCCTTAAGACACCAAAAAGTGGGTGTGAACCCACTCCAGAAGGTCAGTATACACAAAGAATGGCCGCTCCGCAACCACTTTTTTTGGCATGTAAGCTCTTATTAACCAGCCAGTTAATTGGAGGCTGAAGAGCGGAATATTTTGCCGCAGGTTTCTCAGGCCAGAAATTGCGACTTAAGCGAGAGCTTTACAATGAGTCGCTAAGACATTGTGGAGTAGTACCTTACACCTAGCGGAGTTTTTCGAGCATTTTTCGGACAACTAACACAGAGTCCTCGAGTGAGGCCAGAATCATCTCGCTCTCGGATCTTGCTTTGATCTCTATTTTGCCTTCCTTTAGCGACTTAGCTCCAATTGTGACCCTGATTGGCAATCCGATGAGGTCAGCGTCGTTGAGCTTCACTCCGGCGCGTTCAGGGCGGTCGTCGAGGAGAACATCAAAGCCAGCGCTGGTGAGTTCCGAATAGACTTTATCAGCCGCGGCGCGCAATTTTTCGTCCTCATAATTGAGGGGAACTATCTCAACCAGGTACGGCGCTATGGCTTTCGGCCAGATAATGCCTTTATCGTCATGATAGCGCTCAATAGCGGCCTGCGCGGTGCGGGTAATGCCGATGCCGTATGATCCCATGATGAAAGGCTGTTGTTTGCCATCAGCGCCAAGGAACTTCGCATCCATAGATTTGGAGTATTTTGTCCCCAGCATAAAAGTATTCCCGACCTCAATGCCTCTCTTGCTCCAGAGCTTGCCGCCGCTTTCGGCGCCACATGCAGGACAAAGCTCACCGTCGGACGCGCTAATCAGGTCCCCCTGTCCGACGCTCTCAAAATCCCGCCCGAGATTGGCGTTCAGATAATGAGAGTCATTTTCATTTGCGCCAACGATGAAATTTTTCAACAGCGCCAATTCATTGTCAATATGGATTTTCGCTCCCTTGAGGCCCACCGGTCCCGCGAAACCGACTGGCGCGCCGGTGAGTTTTTCCACCATCTCCGGTCCAGCCATCTCGAGTTCTTTGGCTCCGAGATGATTCTTCAGTTTGACTTCGTTTAGTTCGCGATCACCTCTGATCATGACCGCGACCATCTCTCCATCGGCCTTGTAAATAAGCGTCTTGGCCAGCTTTCGCGCGTCGACTTTTAGAAAACCCGTGACCTGTTCAATCGTACTTGCTCCGGGAGTCTCAATTTTTTCGAGCGGCAGTTCTTTCTCGTCAGGATCAGGCGGAGTTGAATCGCGAAAAGTCGCTCGCTCGACATTTGCGGCGTAGTCGCATTTATTGCAAAAGAAAACAGTGTCCTCTCCCCCGGCTGTATCGACAATAACCATGAACTCATGCGCGCCCTCACCGCCCATATCTCCCGTGTCCGCTTCGACTTTTTTAGTGTCCAGCCCAGCGCGTTCAAAGACCTTAAAAT
This sequence comes from Candidatus Zixiibacteriota bacterium, assembly GCA_022572905.1. Lineage (GTDB taxonomy): Bacteria > Zixibacteria > MSB-5A5 > GN15 > JACZUZ01 > JACZUZ01. Next base: position 2,316 of record JACZUZ010000038.1, read on the forward strand.
ATGCCTCTACCATTTTCTGATATGATTTGCTATGCGATTCCTGATCGGCGTCGAAGGTGTACGCGTCTTTCATGATGAATTCCCGCGCTCGCAGTAATCCGAAGCGCGGGCGAATTTCATCGCGGAACTTGGCCTGTATCTGGTAGAGGTTGATTGGAAGCTGGCGATAGCTTTTTAGCTCACCGGTGATTAATGTGGTAACCACTTCCTCGTGCGTCCCTCCGAGAATCATTTCGCGTTTACCGCGATCCTTGAGGCGCATTTGAATATGCCCAACCGTGTCATAGCGGCCAGACTTTTTCCAGACAGCGGACGGCGCCAGAACGGGCATCGTGATTTCTATAGCTCCGGCGGCGTCCATTTCTTCGCGGACAATCTGCGAGAATTTGCGAAGCGTTCTTTGCATTAAGGGGAGATAAATATAAACTCCCGCTGCAAGTCTGCGGATATACCCTGCGCGCAACAAAAGCTGATGAGAAATCAACTCCGCGTCAGCGGGAGCGTCTCTGAGTGTCGGTATGTATGTATGTGTCCACTTCATCTTTTGTGTTTTTTCGCAGGTGTCAATTCGGTTAATGTCAATTCAATCCCAAAACTTTCTTGATAGTTAAGCCCTGAACCAGAATAGAGAATACGACAACTATATAGGTCATGGCTACAATTAAATCCCGCGTTTCGCTCGCCGGAAGAGAAAGCGCCAGCGCTATTGAAATTCCTCCGCGCAATCCTCCCCAGGTTAGGATTCTAACGGCGTTGTCGCTGAATTCGCGACGGAACTTGAGCGCGTTTATAGCTCCCCAAACGCTCAAGAGTCTCGCCAGAAGCGTTAACGGAATCGCAATTAGACCGGCGATGAGGAAATTCACGCTGAAGCTCAAAGCGATTGCTTCAAGTCCTATCCAGACGAATAAAGCCGCGTTCAAAGTTTCATCGAGGAACTCCCAGAATTTGTCGAGATGTTCGATGGTGTGATCAGACATAGCGAAGCGCCGTCCATGATTCCCTATCAGCAATCCGGCCACAACTATCGCGATTGGCCCCGATGTGTGCAGACCGATTGCCAATGAGTATCCGCCGCAAACCAGCGCGAGAGTCAAAAGGATCTCCACCGAGTGGTCATCCACCCGGCGCAGGAGCTGAAAGGTCAGCCACCCCAGCGCGAGACCGAGAATCACTCCCCCGACAGCTTCCTGCAAAAACAAAAGCGATACATCCAACGCCGTTGTGGAGGAACCGCCAACAGCAATTCCCGCTACGACACCAAAAACAACAATGCCCACCCCGTCGTTGAAAAGCGACTCACCGGCGATCTTTGTTTCAAGAGTTTTCGAGATTTTGACAGACTTAAGAATGGCGATTACAGCCACAGGATCGGTCGGCGCTATCAGCGCTCCGAATACAAGACAATAGACATAGCTTATTTCGAGTCCGAGCGCGCCCAAAATGAAATACAGCGCTGTTCCCACCAGAAACGTAGTTACCACCACGCCGATAGTGGCCAATAATCCAATGATATATTTCTGTTTGAAGAGGTCGTCGAGGTTGATATGCAAGGCGCCGGCAAATAGGAGAAAGCTCAGCATCCCCTTCATCAGCGTTTCACTGAAATCGACTTCATTTAGAAAAACAGATATTGGCGCAATGAAATCCGCGCCCATGTAGCTTAAGGCAAACAGAGAGACCGACATTATCATGCCGACAATCATCACTCCGAGTGAGGTGGGGAGTTTGAAATAGCGATGATTAACAAAGCTCGCCAAGGCGGCGATGGTAATAAAAATTGCGAATGCGGTGAATATTGTCATGGGTGTTACAATTTTAAATCCCTTAGAGAATTATTAGTTTGATTCGCCCATGCCGGATGATCAGTTGACGAGTTATTTACCTGAGCTAATCAATTGCGCAGAGCTCATAAGGCTGTCAAACTTATTTGACGAGAACAGACTTGCACTCCATCCAGAATCCTCGAATTCCAGCGCATATTCCCGCTTGAAATTCAGCGGTTGAGTGGTTAGTTCCCGCTGTTCCCAATAGTAACGAAAGTGTACTCGCAAGTAGATCACTGCCTCGGTTCCGAACACAGTCGGCATGCGGTCCACGATGTGTTGACCGGGAGCTACGACGGTGGAAAGCTCATTGAAATCTGATTTCCACTTATTATTGCTAATGATTTCATAATACACAGTATCAAGTGCTGCTGGTGTCTGCCCAACATTCTTAATCGTAATTGACAAGCTGTTGAATAAAGATGAGTCGCTGATGATGCCATCCGGAGTCCTGACGGGTTTAGACCAGGGATTTATGTCTTTCTTTGGTACGATTGATTTCATGGTCAACACTGGCCTAGTTGAATTCCATACGGCCTCTGTCTGCTTGATAGCTGTTTCCACCTGTTTCTCAATAGACTGCAAGGTCAACCACCCAACCGTGACAGCTCCTGCGATAAGCACCAATCCGATAACATCCTTGAAGCGTGTGATCCAACGCGGCCAAGGAACAATCTCTTCTTTCTTGGAATCACTAAGTTGCGATGTGGCAAATTGAGTGTCGTGCTCACGGGATGAAATCTCAGTCGTTTCGTCCACACTGTTGCGGTGGCCTGCAGAGTCCTGCTCTCTAGCTGAATCTCCCGAATAACGGTTTTTTTCTTCTGAATTGCTCATAATTTACTACCCCCGTCAGGAATCGAACCTGAATTTCCGGCTCCGGAGGCCGACGCGTTATCCGTTACACCACGGGGGCGAGTTGCGGGCTGGTGACCCGTCGCCATAGTAACGGCATGTCTGGAATGATGTCAAATGCGGAATAATTGATGGACAGATTTGCGCGAAAGGCGCCCAACTAAAGCAGAAAACTCGCAGCCAGCGCGGCCCAGAGGATGGCCACTGAGAAATAACCGACCTTACGGCCTTTGGCGGATATCAGAATCAGGACCGTAAACAATAGCGCGAATCCGATTCGGGCCGGACCGCGCCACATATAGAGAACCCCAAACGTCTGGCCCAATAGCATAAACGCCGAACCTAGCAGTCCCAGATAAAGCGAAATCTGGCTTGGCCTCGGTTGTGGGGCCGGGGCGTTTTCTTGCTGGTCTTTAGGCTCCATAGTTTCTAAGGAAGTTTTGGATTCCATTAGCGATAGCTGTGGCCACGCGGGATTGATATTTATCGGTTTTCAGCCAGGCCTCCTGCTCGGGCAAAATCATGAACCCGCACTCGACCAATACCGCCGGATATAATGTGGGGCGGCAGACGGCGAGATTGCCATGATAAAATCCGTGATCTTTCTGCCCGCTTATTTTTATCATTTCGCGGTGAATTGACTTCCCTAAAGCAATCGAATGGGTGTGATAATAATAGGTTGAGACGCCATGATTTACGAACGGATTGATTCCATCGGGCAAGGCGTTGTTGTGTATCGAGACAAACAGATCGGCGCCGATCTCCCCGGCTATTTTCGGGCGATCATAAAGGGGGACATGACGCGAATCAGTGCGGGTCAAAACGACGCTGGCGCCCCGCGCTTCAAGAATCTTGCAGAGCTTTAGCGAGATATTCAAATTGGCCTCGGCCTCGGTCAATCCGGTCGGGCCGATAGCGCCGGGGTCGCGTGAGTGGCCTGGATCGATCACTATGATTTTATTTCTAAGCGAGTGAGTATTTTGGGGCGCATAAATAACTCGCAAAACGAACTCTCCCCCACTCCAAGTGGTTTCGTAGCCCCAGTATGGAGTTTTGAATTTTAGAGTAAGCTGAAACTTGCCCGGTTCTAGTTGTTTCCAGGTCGCGCCATCCAGATTGGGATCGGCGAAATCGTGCCGGAACCAATCGGTGTCCATAGTCACGCCGAAAAGCTCCAGAACTATTGTCCTGCTGTCCGGTTCAATTACAGAAAACGGGTGGCGCTCTTTTAGAGTTGCCCTTATCTCAAGACTTTCTACGTCGTAATTGGAAACGAAACGAGTCAAATGACTATGCGGCGGATGAATCCCCTGCGGGAGGAGTTTAACTTTCCCGGTATCGACATACCCGATTTGCGATTCGGAAAGTTTGAGTTTATACCAGCTCCCTTGATATCCTGTCGTCAGCGCTCGCGTACCGACCGGCTGAAACAAACCCAGATAACCTTTGCCCGGACCAACCCGCATGATCTGGGTCGTGTCGGTAAACTCGACAGTACGCGGAAAAGCAGCGGGGTTTATTGAGATATTTATTTCGCTCGTGTCACTTTTGCTGTTGACGATAGAATAGTTAACGGGCCAGCGAAGAGCTTTCAAAAGATTGAAATTCAGATCGAGCGTTGATCTCTCTCTTATGTAGGCCAGAACATCAGCGGCGCTCGGCCGCGAGAGATGAAAAACCACAGGGACTGTGTCAAGGGATTTCGACGAGTCGACGATATACATTCCCTGATAAACGCCGGTCTGCGGCCTCAAATTATTATTCAATGAATTCTTGAAAACGGAAGCCTCTTGAGAACCGCTTTCGTAAGAATCTATAAATCGTTCGGGTGTCTCGGTCATTGGTACAGAATCGGCGAGACCGGGGAGTTCAGCCCAAGCCCGACAGCCGGGAGAGCCTTCAAATTGTAGATACACAATTTCGCCCAGCACAAAACTTTCGGCTAGTTCGGGCTTGCGGTTGTCTTTCTTGATTGTCAGCGAATCAAAACTGTCCGGACTTCCCGGACCGGAAACGATGACGGGCCAGGTCTTGTTTCGCTTCGCGGCGTCTTTGGTCATTGCGAAGCGGAACTCGAAATCTCCGGATGATATCGCAACATACGCAATCCAACCTCCGTCGGGATGAACGTCAACAGGCTCCCCGTTTAGCTGAAGATTCCACTCGGGCGATATTGAACCAAGAATGAATGTGGAGTCAACGTAAGGAATCGACTGGCCGAATTTGGGATAAATGACTCTAAGGTTCGGTTCGCCAAAATGCGGATATTGCGACGAGGGTATTCCCTCCTGCCTAACAATTGGAGCGCCGCATGATGAGAAAATGTATGCGCCGAAGAGAATCGTGATCGAAATAAGAGCGCTGGTTTTACGGGAATTAGTTTTCATACAATATCATCTAGTTACGCGAAACGTTTGGCGATTATATAATCCCGGTCCAAATCTTCACGATAATCCGGACGCGACTTGTTGTACGAATTAATCGCCACCCCGCCCTCTCCCAATGAGGCATGGATAAATTCATCCCCGCCGGCGCCCGCTCCCATTGAGATTACCACATGGCCGTCGGAAAATACGAGATCACCGGATTGAAGCTCATCGCGCAGGACTTCTCGACCGTGTTCTCTCTGCGCGGCGCTGTCACGGGGGATTGAAATGCCATGCATTGAGAATATTATTTGAACAAGCCCAGAGCAATCGAATCCCAGCGGGGAGCGTCCGCCCCAGAGATACGGCGCTCCCAGGAAACGGAGAGCGGTACCGACTATAGATTGTCCGGGATTCTTAGCGCTCTGTGAATTATCGGCCGGAATGAAATCATCTTCAGAGAACACAACATAAGCGCCGGGAGCGCATTCGAGTTTCACCCGAGTTGAGTTTGACACTTTGCGGCCGCTGTTTAATTGAAGGTATGACCCATACAGCAAGAAATACGGCCGAACCGGATGTCCTGATTCATCAACTAGAGCGACCGAATTAGCAACAACTCTGTGTAGTTTGTTACTATCGCCGCCCATGGAAGTTTCGCTTGAAATATCTGAGAACGCATTCGTCCGCGCCCATCCGCAATATCCGTCTTCCATTTCCACGCGGCTGTAATCATTCCGAGTTTCCGTAAGAGTTACAGTTTCACCATATAGAATCTGAGAAACTCGCTCCGAGTGAAACTCAGGTTCTCTGGATAGATCTACTACATTGCGGATTGCTCTGGCCGACTTCATAATATATAAGATCGGATGAGTCGCCCCGTATCCGCAACAAAAAGAATGATGACTCCCGGATCCGCGGGCGAGAAATACTCTCAATCAGTGTCTCGATGGAATGGCGGTAGCTATACACTCGTTCCAGATGGAGCGAGCTTTTTTTCTCAATGACTTTCGGTAACCATCGTTGACAATAGTAACATCGCTGATTTTATCGTAGGCGGTGAGCGGAAGCTGATTCTTTATTCGCGCCCAGGCGTCCTTGGCCGAAACTCCTCTGCGCTTGAGGCGAATAAGTCGAAGTTCTTCAGGAGCCGTGACCAGCGCGATCAGATCAAAGGAAGAGGATATATCTTTCCATTGTGGAAGCAAGGCCGCGTCAATTACCACCGGTTGATCAGGATTCTTTCTTATCAGTCTGGCCGATTCGCTTTTCAGCCTTCGCACAAGCTCAGGATGAACGATTTTGTTCAGAGTTTCCAGCGCTTTTCCGGTTGGATCCGAAAAGACGACGCTGGCGATCTTGAGTCTGCTCATTCTTCCCGATGGAGTTCTAAGATTGGCGTGAAATTTATCCTCCAGTATGCTTAGAATTTCAGGTGATCCCGAAACAGATTTTCCTATCTTGTCGGCGTCAAGAATTCTGGCTCCAAATTTCTCGAAAAGATGACACAGTTCCGATTTCCCTGCTCCTATTTGTCCGGTGACGCCTATTAACATGATTCTGTTCCAAAAATATCCACAGCGCGCGCGTTATCAACTTTTGGCTTCAAGCCAGTTTCGTCCGCAGCCAATATCGACGATTATAGGAACCTTTAGCTCAAGCGCGGAAACCATTTCGTTGCGAGCCAGATTGGTGAGCTTGTCTATTTCATCAACATGAGCGTCAAACACTAATTCGTCGTGAACCTGCAGAATCATTTTAGATTTCATTCCGCTCATTGATTTGCTTATGGCAATCATGGCCAGTTTGATCATATCGGCCGCGGCTCCCTGAATACGGGTGTTGATTGCTGTACGTTCGGCAAATTGTCTTATCTGGCGGTTCTTCGCATTGATTTCCGGGATGTACCTTCTTCGCCCCGAGAGCGTTTCCACATACCCTTTGTCTTGCGCGAATTGAAGAGTTTCATCCATGTAGGATTGTATCCCCGGATAGCGTTCGAAATATGTGTCAATGAATTTTTTGGCGGCGGACACGTCAAGGTCGCTCTGCTGTGAAAGGCCATAGGCGGAGACACCGTAAATAACCGCAAAATTCGCCGTCTTAGCCAGACGCCTCTGCTCATCGGTTACCTCATCGAGCTCCACTCCATAAACTTCAGCGGCTGTGCGGTTGTGAATATCTTCACCCTTCTTGAAGGCCTTGATCAGGTTCTTATCGCCGGAAACACTGGCCAATATTCGTAGCTCAATCTGCGAGTAGTCGGCTGTTAGAATTCTGTAATTCTGATCTTTGGGGACAAAAGCCTTTCTTATTTCCCGGCCGATTTCGGTTCGTATCGGAATATTCTGCAGATTGGGATCTGTGGAACTAAGCCTGCCTGTAGCCGCAATTGTTTGATTGAAAGTAGTATGAACA
>JACZUZ010000434.1 GCA_022572905.1 Candidatus Zixiibacteriota bacterium
TCCTCGCCCCGCCAGTTCGCGGGCGGTGGACTTGGTCAGTCCTATCAGTCCCGCCTTGCTGGCCGAATAATTGGCCTGCCCGGCGTTTCCGACGACGCCGACCACCGAGGCGATATTGATTATCCGGCCGTATCGTCTTTTCATCATAACCCTTGCCGCGCTACGCGTGACCAGAAAGGCGCCCTTGAGGTTTATGCTGATGACCATATCCCAATCCTCTTCTGACATTCGAACCAGAAGACTATCGCGAGTAACGCCTGCGTTATTTACCAGAATATCAATGGACCCGAATGCGTCAACCGTTCCTGTTACCAGTTTTTCAGCGTCGTCGGCGCTGGTTACATTAGCCGGAATCGAAATAGCTTCAATCCCCTGCCGCTTGAATTCTTCAGCCGTTTTGGATGAATTGTCTGAATCAATATCCGAAACGACAATATTCGCTCCTCTCGTTCCCAGAAGTAGCGCTATCTCACGGCCGATGCCTCGCCCGGAACCGGTGACGACTGCTGTTCTGTCTTTTAGAGAGTTTGTACTCATAAATATTTAGAATGTCTAAATTGCTAATTGCGTAATTCGAATATTGTCAGGAAAAAATTTAGTCTCAATAAATTATTGTTCCAGGAAAGATGTACGGAGATTTCGAATCTCTTGAGGCGCCCGCACTCTTACACTTCCACCGGGGCCGCGAATTTCCGGATGCTTGCCAGAGTGTCAAGGTTAATAATTGTCTCCGGTTTGATTTCTCTTTTGGCCAGACCAGAGAGGATTTTGCCGGGACCTATTTCGATAACTGTGTCTACACGGCTTTCCCGAATGGTCGCCATGGTCTCTAACCAGCGCACTGGCGCGGTGATCTGTTTTTCCAATAATTGTTTGATCACGTCCGGGGTATTTTCTTTGGTTGCGGTCACATTAGGGACGAAACCAATTTGCGGAATTGAAATCGTGACGGCGCTAAGCGCTTTCTTCATCCCCTCAAGCGCAGACTCCATCAGCGGACTATGAAACGCTCCACCCACTTCAAGCATAATTGCGCGTTTGGCGCCTTTCTCTTTGGCAAGATCGGCGGCTGCGCGAACTGCCCCTAGATCACCGGACAAAACTATTTGCGCGGATGAATTGAGATTTGCGGCGACGACGATTCCTTTGGATGAAACATCTTTGCATACTTTGATCAAAGTCTCTTCGCTCAAACCGACAATGGCCGCCATAGCCCCTTCTCTGGCCTGGGACGCTTTTTCCATCAAATTAGCTCGTGTTACGACGAGTTTTATCGCTTCCTCTGCGCTCAGCGAGCCCGCACAAACCAGCGCGCTGTATTCACCAAGAGAATGTCCGGCGACAATTTCCAGAGGTGGAATATCTTCGCCCATTATTTCAAGCGCCGCCAGCGAATGGACCAGAATGGCCGGTTGCGTGAAACGAGTTTGCTTTAGTCTTTCCGCCGGACCCTCAAATGAAATTTTGGCCAGGTCCTCACCTATCAAAGTAGACGCGTACTCATACAAAGCGCGAACATCGGAAGAACTCTCATACAAGTCCTTACCCATGCCAACATACTGGGAACCCTGTCCGGGGAATATCGCCGCTACTTTATTCATATCTCTTATTTAGTGATCTACTGGTTCTATATTTTTTGCGCCAATAAGTTCAGCGCCGGTCAGTCCTGTGCTAATTAGTGGGCAGATCTACGCAACTGGCCTGTTTACCAACGAACAAGACTGGCTCCCCAGGTTAGCCCGCCGCCAAAAGCGATCATCAGAATATTGTCACCGTCCTTAATACGTCCACCTCGGCGGGCTTCATCCAATGCCAGCGGCACCGAAGCTGATGAGGTGTTGCCATACAGTTCAATATTTTGAAACACTTTTTCTTCGGGAATATTGAGCCTGTTGGCTACGGCGTCAATTATTCGCTTATTCGCCTGGTGTGGTACGATCAGGCTGAGATCGTCTGCAGTTAATCCGGAGCGGCTGAGTACATTGAGGGACGCGTCGCCCATCTGACGAACCGCGTGTTTGAAAACTTCGGCGCCATTCATCTGCAAACAATCATCGCCATTCGCTATTGCGCCGTTTTTGCTGGCGTCGGCATAGGTGTTCACAGTTCCGCCAACGGGAATCCAGAGCAATTTGGCCAGTCTTCCGTCGGATTTTATAAAGTTCGCCAGGACACCGCGGTCTTCATGGGTCTTTTCCAAGGCAACAGCCCCGGCTGCGTCGCCAAACAGTATACAAGTTCCGCGATCTTTGTAGTTGGTGATTGAGCTTAATTTTTCCACACCCACTACAATCACTTTCTCGTATTGACCAGACTCGATATAGGCTGAGGTTATTGATAACCCGTGGATAAATCCAGCGCAAGCGGCCGCTATGTCCATTGTTGCGGCATTCACCAATCCCATTTTTTCTTGAACAACACAGGAGTTTGATGGT
>JACZUZ010000435.1 GCA_022572905.1 Candidatus Zixiibacteriota bacterium
GTAAGACTTATGGCAACTTAATGGTTGATCTGCAGGCCAAGTCCGAAAAACTGGCGGCCAGATCGCGTAAGATTCTGATGGATTTGCTCAAGCTGAACTACGATAAAGCGGATGAAATCTTGAAACAGGCCGAAGGGTCGGTCAAGAAAGCCGTGGTGATGGGCAAGCTCGGGGTAGATCTGAAAACCGCCGAGTCCAAACTGGCCGAATCCGATGGTTTCGTGCGTCGGGCTATCGGCGAATAGACATTCTGATCTTATTCCTATTTTATTCCAGAACTCATTTGACAATTAATCGCTTCTCCGATTATTTGGCGCGTGAATCTCAGGTTCGCCCGCCGGAGGCGGACTTTTGATCTTGCGCCATTAGCTCAGTTGGTAGAGCAGTTGACTCTTAATCAATTGGTCCGGGGTTCGAATCCCTGATGGCGCATTTTTTCAGATCGGCGTTTCTCATCAGAATTCCCAAGAAACTCTTGCAACAACCTTCAACTTCTCGGCGCCTTGAGCTTTTCGCGCAAGTCGTCCATGATCATCTTACCCTGTGCGCGTAGACGAGCTTTTTCTTTTAACAAATTAGATTCATCCGGTTGCGAATGCAATTGGATATGAAAACGTAGCGAGTTTCCAGTACCCGACGGGCGGATTGTCAGGTGACTGAGCCTTCCTTCATCAAAGAAGAAACGAATCCCTTCGTCGGGGAATTGAAAATCAAAAGTCGCCGGATAGATTTTATCATACTTGCCGGTGCGGTAAATTGTAGCCGAGTGAACTTTCATTCCACCGATTTCCAAATCTCCGGCAAGCGCCATCTGGAAATACCCAAGCGCTCTGCGCAAGATCGCTTTCTTTATGCGGTCGCCTTCAATACCGGGATATTCACCGTCCAGCGGATCGGGTTCATAAAATGTAGCGAACAATCCGATATTCGGATCGAGATAAATGTGTTTGTCCAAAAGTTCGATTAGCGATGAACCCTGCTCTTTAGCATAGGCTGCGATTTCGGCAACGAGTAGCGCCGCGAATGTGCCGTCTTTGTCACGAACATGGCCGCCCGCGCCGAGCGAACGCGCGTCTGGCGGCGGGCCGCCGAGAATCGAGAAGCCATTACTCTGTTCCATCGCGGCTATGTTTATGGAGCGTTTGTCGGAGTTCATCCCCAGCGAATCACATACAAACGGATGGCAGATATCCGGGTAGCGGCTGTCGCGTCCGTCGATCAACTCCAGATGTTCCGAGCTTTTCTTATCCCAAACATCGCGAGTGGCCGCGGCCAGCGCCGCAAAACCGACCCAGGTGCGAACAACGCCGATATCATGTTTACGCATTAGCCGCACAAGTCCTTCAGTTGTGGTGTGCGAGAGCGTAATAAATTTCTTCTCAGCGTCGGTTACTTTGCCGTTCTTCTCAATATCTTTGAAAAGTCGATACCACATCACCAGCGTCCAGGCGTCGTCGGCGGGAAGCAAATAGTAATCATTACCATAAATCTCGCGCTGGTTTTCGGGAACCTTAACAACGATTCCGCAACGATCAGCGTCGGGATCAGTGCCGATGAGGATGTCGATATTTTCAAACTCCCCAGGGTATTCGGTCTTGAATGCTTCAACTGCGATTTTGGCCGCGCGGGGATCGCCGGGATCGGGTTGCTGTTCGCGGCCGGGATCACTGCAGAACGAGGGGAACATTCCATTTAAGTCGTTAAGCCCGTTCGTTGAGATAGATTTTATCTCGCGGAATCCGACTTCACGCAACAATCTCGGCACAGCGACCCGCCCCGCTCCATGAAACGCGCAATAAGCGATTTTGAGAGGATCTTCGGTGTTCTTTTGGCGTTCCTGCAAATCACCGTCAACGAGGAATGCTTTCATATGGTCGCGGTGTCGGCCGTGTGTGTCAATCAAGCGCGATTCGCCGCCATTGTAATTGAAACCTTCCACAGGCGCTTCACCGCCGAGATACCAGAGCCTGCCGTCCGCCGCTTCGTGGAAGGGCAGCAATTTGATCTCGCGAGTCGTCGCGGGCTGGATATAATCGTTGTACATCTTATCGCGCTCCTGCGGATCAAATTGCGAACCGTTCCCGCAGGAGAGTTTGTAGCCGTTGTAGCGATAATCATTATGACTGGCGGAAATAAGAATACCTATATCCGCTTTGATTTTTTCGTTTGGTATGGCGAAGGTAACTTCAGGATACGGACAAGGCTCATCGAAAAAATAGACAGTGTAGTCATAAGCCAAAAATAACTGCGCCACGATTTCCGCCAGGTCCCGTCCGCGTACCCTGCTGTCATAACCAATCACTACTTTATTTAGCGGCGGCGATTGATCTTTGCCGAAGCGGGCCACACCGGCGGAGGTCAAAAGAAATACCAGATCATTGATTGTATTCGGGCCTTTCAAAACCGGAGCGCCAATTCCTTCGTTATGTATT